>JAGXGU010000009.1 GCA_024636575.1 Altererythrobacter sp. | reverse complement strand
TCACCGGCGAAACCATGCTGGCCCAACCTGCTCCGCCCAAGGTGACCTACATCGCCAGTTTCCCGGCGGACCGGAGCGACGCAGAGATCATCGCGTCCAACATCGAAAATCAGAAAAATCAGGATGCGGTTGCGGCGCTGCTCGAACAGGGGGAGGAACGCAAACGCGAACTGTACCGCACCCTTGGCCGGGCGTCGGGAATGGATGTCGATGAAATCGACCGCGCAGCCGCCAAGGAACGCGCCGAGATCGAGGCGGCGGAAAACGCCCGCAAGACAGAAATCCGCCGCCGTGCAGGCTTGCCAGAAGAAGGCATCAGCGAAGCCGCGCTGAGAGCGCGCGCAGCCGGCGAGGATATCGTTCCGGAATCTGACACGACGGACGCCCCGGTTGCAACGCCGGCGCAGTGACGCAGACTGGCTTGCCGCCGCCGCGCGGCTGGCAGTCAGGGCGCGCCCGCTGAGCAGCCCAAACCCCGGTGTGGCGGCAATCCTGGTCAAGGATAATGCAGTTGTCGGGCGCGGCTGGACACAGCCCGGCGGGCGTCCGCATGCCGAAGCTGTTGCATTGTTGCAAGCCGGGGATGATGCGCACGGCGCCACCTTATACGTAACCCTCGAACCATGCGCCCACCGGTCGGACCGCGGCCCCGCGTGCAGCGATCTGATTGCGGCGGCCGGTCTTGCCGCCATGGTCTACGCCGTAGAGGACCCGGACCCGCGGACTGCGGGCGACGGTGCCAAACGGATCGCCGGAGCGGGAACGCAGGTCAGGCAAGTCCGCTGCCCGGCAGCCCGTGACAGCCTGTCAGGCTATCTCACCCGCAAGCAACTAGGCCGTCCGCATGTGACCCTGAAACTCGCCATGTCGCTCGACGGCTGTATTGCACTGGACAATGGCAACAGCCAGTGGATCACCGGGGAAACTGCCCGCGCCCATGTTCATTCGCGCCGCGCCATGTCCGATGCGATTCTGGTCGGCGGCGGGACCTGGCGCAGCGACAGGCCGCGGCTCGATGTCCGTCTGCCCGGTTTGGAGCAACGCAGCCCGGACAGATATGTGCTCACGCGCGGCGGGGCACCGGACGGGGTAAGCATTGTTTCCTCCCCCCGCGCCATCTCCGAAATCCCGGATGGGCACTATCTCTATGTCGAAGGCGGCGCAAAAACGGCGGCCGCTTTCCTGGCCGCAGATCTGGTGGATACGGTCCATCTCTACCGCGCCCCGATCTTCATTGGCGGCGGTGCACCGTCAGTCACCGATATCGGACTAAGCGATCTGGCTTCGGCCCATGACCGCTGGACGCTGACCGACCGGCGCCAGCTTGGCAGCGATCTGTTCGAAGTCTATCAGCGCCGGGCCGACACGCGTTGCCCCAAGGAAAGAAACTGAATGTTTACCGGAATCATCACCGCCATCGGCACCATCGACCAGGTCGAGCATAAGGGCGACTTGCGCGTTCGTATCGCCTGTCCGTTCGATCCGGCGCATATGGCGATCGGTGCATCGATTGCCTGTTCCGGCGTATGCCTGACGGTGGTCGAGCGCGGGGGAATACCGGGCGATGCATGGTTCGCGGTGGATGTATCAGGCGAAACGGTTTCCTGCACCGTCCCGGGAATGTGGAGCGAAGGCCGCACAATCAATCTGGAAGGCGCCCTGCGCATGGGCGATGAACTGGGCGGTCATATCGTGACCGGCCATGTCGATGCCGTTGGATCAGTAGTGGAAATCAGTCCCATTGGCGATTCCCACCGCTGGGTGGTCAGCGCGCCAAAAGCCCTAGCCCCGTTTATCGCGGCGAAGGGTTCGATCACCATGCAAGGCGCTTCGCTGACCGTGAACACGGTGGAAGATCAGCCGGATGGTTCGGTCCATTTCACCCTGAATATCATCCCCCACACCGCGCAGGTGACCACGCTTGGCAGCTTGACGGCGGGCGACCATGTCAATCTGGAGATTGATATGATGGCCCGCTATCTTCAGCGGATGCAGTTCCTGATGAGCTAGAGCATCGTGTTGAAAAGTGGGAACCGGTTTTCAGCTTTCTACGATGCGATAACTAAGATCAAAGCGGGCGACGCGCGTCAGATTTAACGCAGCCCGCTCCAAGCCTCAGCCCGCGACAGTTTTCAGCGCCCTGATGAAATTCGCAATATTGCCGCTGTGCAGCCCGGCCACGTTGATCCGGCCCGACCCTGCCATGTAAACCGCGTGATCTTCACGCAGTCTGACAACCTGGTCCTTCGTCAGCGCAAGCGTGGAAAACAGCCCGTTTTGCCGCGCCAGAGCAGTCAGGTCGAGCGGGCCGATCTGGCCAGCGGCAGCCATCTGCCCGCGAACGCTGCCAATCCGGCTGCGCATTGTGGTCAGTTCGTCCAGCCACAGCCTGGTCATCGCCGGATCGTCCAGAATCACCCGGACCGCCGCCGCACCGTGATCGGGCGGCATGGACCAGCTCGCCCGCGCCAGTGCGTTGAGGTTGGACATGATGGCAGGCAATTGCCCGGCCTTGTCAGCCAGCACATACAGCGCGCCGACCCGGTCACGATACATCCCGAAATTCTTGTCGCAGCTATAAGCCACCAGACCCTCGGGTGCGGCGGACAGAACTGCGCGCACGCCATAGGCATCATCGTCCATCCCGGTGCCCAGCCCCTGATAGGCCAGGTCGAGGATCGGCAATGCTGCGCTGCCAGCAAATGCCGCCGCGATGGCATCCCACTGCGCGGGTGAATAGTCGATCCCGGTGGGGTTGTGGCAGCAGCCATGCAGCAGAACCGCTTCGCCCGCAGCCGCGCCCTTGATGATTGCCAGAACCGTATCGAGGTCGATGGCACCGTCTGGGGCGGCGTGGTCGAACAAAGCTGCATCCAGCATCACATCGGACAGGATTTGCGCGTGGTTGGGCCAGCTGGGCGTGCCCATGTGCACCTTGGTCACGCCGGCCTTCTTGGCCACCGCCAGCGCCAGCCGAACCGCGCCAGTGCCGCCGGGCGTCTGCATGCCCTCTACCCGGCCAAGATACGCCGCATCCCGGCCGAATATATAGGGCATCAACGCCCGCACAAAGCCCATGTCCCCCTCTGGCCCGAGGTAGCTTTTGCTATCCTGGGTTTTCACCAACTGCGCCTCGGCCGCCTTGATCGCGGCGAATACCGGGGTCGCCCCGCTATCCGTACGATAGACGCCGACACCAAGGTCGATCTTGTCCGCCCTTGGGTCGGAAGCATACATCTTGATCAGCGCAAGCAGCGCATCGGGCGATTGAGCGGGGAGTTGGTCAAGCATCATGCGCCCCCCATGCCGAGGGAGCCGCGCCCCCGCAACATATTTTGGCGATCAGTTACGCCAATTACCGTCCGCCGGACTTTTTCATCCTTGGCGGACGGGGGTATTCGCGACTTAGAAGGGCAGCCAGCGCTGCTTCTCGGAAAATCTCATATAACCGGCATTCACGCCCAGCCGCAGCCCGGCGCCGACGCGAATAGGAATCAGCACCACATCACCCCGGCGCAGGTAGCTGGCGGTCAGTCCGCCCACGACATAGGCCTGTCCTTCGCCTGCGGGATACCGTTTGAACAGTTCTTCACTGTCGTACAGATTATAGACCAGCACGAAAGTGTTGCTGGCGTTGGCCCCGGCATCGAGCCCGATTGACGGGCCGGTCCAATAGACCGGGCGTTCTCCCTCAACCTTGTGATAGAGCGTGCCCGAACCATAGCGCGCACCAACAATGAATGCGCCGCCGGCCTCCCGCCCGACGATGTAGCCATTCGGCTCGCCCTGTTTTTCAAGCCAGCCCTCGATCATCCGGGCCAGGCCTTCAGCGCCCTTGCCAAAAACGCCTTCCGCAGCGCCGATCAGATCGTCTTTCGCATAAGTGCCGCCTTGCGCTGCGGCAGCTGCGGGATTGGCAGATGCCTGCGCGGCAGCGGTGGAGGGATCATCGGACGTGACCACCGGGTCTGCCCACGCATCCGCAACAGTCGTCCGGCTGTCTTCCGCCTCAGGCTGCGGATCAATTTCAGTGCTGGTTGCCGGCGGCGTGGCCGCATATTCATAGACCGATGGATCACCGGGAGATTCCACCAGATCGCCGTCGATCGCCGTATCGGGATCCAGCGTTTCGATCTGCTGCGCGGACAGGGGCGTAGCGGTAAAGGCGGCAATTCCCAGCAGGGCCAGACAGGCCCCGCTGATGGCCTTGCGTAATGGTTTCGCGAATGGGGCGACGATTTTCATGTTCCCTCCAAGGGGCAATGCGGACGTATGCCACCCAAGTTGAGTCCTTTCCCGCTTAAGCAGCAATGAATGGGCGACGAGGCGAATCGAATTTGCGATGAGCCGAGTCAGCGGCAGCCTGAACCGAGCGAGTTTGGAAACCAGCACGATTAAATTGCCTGCGCAGCCCGCCATGACTTGCCGCCACCGCCGACCGCCGTTATAGCGCCGCTCTTGCTGCCGCAATCCGGAGACGTGGGTGAGTGGCTGAAACCAGTTCCCTGCTAAGGAACCGTGGGGGTAACCCCACCGAGGGTTCGAATCCCTCCGTCTCCGCCAGCGTATTCCATTAACATGTTGATTATGCTAAGAAAAGTAAGCCTCTAGCTATCTTTCCCCACGCTTTTCCCCACAACTTGTTGGTTCAGCAGCTTACATCAGGTCGAATGGATTATCGCCTGTTGCGACCGATTCTGCAAGAAAGCGGCCAAATTCGCTGGTGGGATCAAGCATCTGCTCCATTGCGGCTATCTGGGTCTCTAGCTCTGCAAGGCGTGCCCTGTTCCGAGGGTCCAGACGCAACAATAATTTCAGGCGCTTTGTCCGGAGAGCAAGCAATTTCATGTAGGCCTCGACTTCGAGAAGGTCAGCCGGGCGCTTGGCGTTTTGTGCCGATCTAGCCTTACCCTCCTTCGTGCGTGGACCGGTCGATCTTTCCCACGGACGCCAGCAATGAATCGCTTGGCGCTGACGTTCTCTGCGCTCTGGTGTCCATGAACTGGAGGTGCCCATTAGTTTCAACTCCAATGAAGAGCGTCTACGCCAGCTTTTTCGCCCGGAGCTGACCTCGTCCGACCCTGAACGGCGGGCGCATTTTTGCCAGTTGATCTGCGCTTACGGACACGCACCGGAGGCGAAGCGCTCTCGATTGGAGCTGGCCGCTCGCGGTGTCGGACCCTGACGGCGGGGACTGGGGTTTCGGTGGTAGGGCGTTCACGG
>JAGXGU010000073.1 GCA_024636575.1 Altererythrobacter sp. | reverse complement strand
GCGCACCGGCAAACCGGTTTGACCGGAACCGCGCAAGGGGGTTGTCCGGGTCGATTTCATTCAGGGTGGATACTTGCCAGCCGAGGTGAAGCGCCATTGGCACCAGCGCAAGCAGCGCCAGCAGATCGTGGCGCAGCAGCCAGAAGCCGAGCGCCCATAACCCGGTGGCCGCGCCATAAAATAGCGCCACCCCTATCCTGACCCGCGCGCCCATTTTCAGCGCGCTGGACCGGATGCCGACCAGCGCGTCATCCTCCCGGTCCTGCAGGGCGTAGATCGTGTCATAGCCGATCACCCACATCACGCTTCCGGCATAAATCGCGGCAAGTACGTCCCAATTGTCGCTCCGCAGCGCTGTCCAGCCGACCAGCAGGCCCCAGGTAAAGACCATCCCCAGCCACGCCTGCGGCCACCAGGTGATCCGTTTCATGAAAGGATATGCGGCAACCAGCGCCAAGCTGGCCACTGCGACCATCTGCGCCTGCCAGCGCAATTGCAGCAGCACGATCAGCCCGACCAGACTGAGTGCAGTCAACCAGATCCAGGCTGCGCGGTTTGATATCCGCCTGCTCGCCACCGGGCGCGCGGCAGTGCGCGCGACCTTCCGATCCAGATCGGCATCGACAATGTCGTTATACACACAGCCCGCCCCGCGCATCGCTATGCTACCTAGCAGCAGCCAGCCGAGCAGGGCCAATTGCCAGCCAGCCCCCGCCAGCCACACGCCCCAGACGCAGGGCCAGAACAGCAGCCACCAGCCGATCGGCCGGTCGAACCGCGCCAATTGCGCCAGGTCCCTGGGCCTTTGCGGCAGTCGCGCAATCAAGCCGCGATGCTGGCTGTCGGGGACGATTCCTTCGTTCATGCTTGCGTCCTACCGAGTGCGGAGCTTAGTGGGAAGCCATGCCTGCAACCCCACACCCAAGAACACCGGAATGGCCCCCGCGCAGCGCTCCGCGCCTGTTCGTGCCCGGTCCGCTGGCGGCGGGGGAAGCCGTCGTGCTGGGCGGCAATCAGGCGCATTACCTCAGCCGCGTCATGCGGGCGAAGGGCGGGGATATCGTGATCCTGTGCGATAATGTGACAGGTGAATGGGCGGCATCGGTCATATCGGCAGGTAAACGGGAAATCGCGCTGGAAGTTTCACAATGCCTGCGCCCGCGCGAGGACGTGCCCGATTTCTGGCTGTGCGCCGCCTTGCTCAAGAAAGACCGCTTCGATCTGGTGCTGGAAAAGGCGACCGAGCTTGGCGCCGCGAAAATCCAGCCGGTGATCACCCGGCGCTGCGTCGCGGATAAACTCAATCTCGACCGGGCCCGAACAATCGTGATCGAGGCTGCAGAACAATGCGCGCGCACCGCCCTGCCGGAAGTGGCCGAGCCGGTAAAACTGGAGGCACTGCTCGCCGGTTGGCCCGCCGCACGCACGATGTTCTTTGCCGATGAAACCGGTGGAGAGCCCGCTGCCAAGGCATTTTCGGCTGCGGGAAGCCCGGCGGCGCTGATGATCGGGCCGGAAGGCGGCTTCGACCCATCGGAGAGAATTATTTTGCGGGGCTGCCGCCAGGTGAAACCAATCACCCTCGGCCCGCGAATACTGCGGGGAGAAACTGCCGCAATCGCGGCAACAGCATTATGGATGGGAACCACGGGTGACTGGTGAAATACGGCAGACATGCCTGCGGATTAATAATACTGGCGCCGATGCATCCAGTTGCCTAACGAAACCGGCATGAGCACACGCACCGCAGAAGGGCCGGAAGACCCGATCATCGAAAGCCGCGACCAATTGGTTGCCCCCATGCAAAATGGCGAAAAGCCGGCCAGTGCATGGCGTATCGGCACCGAGCATGAAAAGCTGGTCTATTGCCGCAAGGATTTCCACGCGCCATCCTATGACGAGCGTTGCGGTATTCGCGCTATGTTGATGGCGCTGCGTGAATTCGGTTGGGAACCGGTCGAGGAACGCGGCCCTGACGGAAAAATGGTGGTGATCGCCATGAGCGGCGTTGATGGCGCGGTCAGCCTGGAACCGGCCGGGCAGCTTGAATTATCCGGTGCCCCGCTGGAAAATCTGCACCAGACCTGCGCCGAAACCGGGCGGCATCTGGAACAGGTGAAAGCCATTGGCGAACGCTGCGGCGTTGGCTTCCTCGGCCTCGGCATGTGGCCGGACAAGACCCGCGAAGAACTGCCGATCATGCCCAAGGGGCGCTATGAAATCATGCTGCGGCACATGCCGCGCGTCGGCAATCTCGGCCTCGACATGATGCTGCGGACCTGCACCATCCAGGTCAATCTCGATTATTCGTCCGAAGCGGACATGGCGAAGAAATTCCGCACCAGCCTGGCGCTACAACCGCTGGCGACTGCGCTGTTTGCCAATTCACCGTTCACCGAAGGCAAGCCCAACGGTTTCCTCAGCTACCGCAGCCACATCTGGTCCGACACCGATCCGCACCGCACGGGCATGTTGCCCTTCGTGTTCGACGAAGATTTCGGCTATGAACGCTATGTCGATTACATGCTCGATGTGCCGATGTATTTCGTGTTTCGGGACGGAAAATATATCGATGCGGCCGGCCTCAGCTTCCGCGATTTCCTCAAAGGCGAATTATCGGTTTTGCCGGGGGAAAAGCCGCGGGCAAGCGACTGGTGGGATCACCTTTCCACCGCTTTTCCCGAAGTGCGCCTGAAAAGCTTCCTTGAAATGCGCGGCGCCGATGGTGGGCCATGGTCGCGCATTTGCGCCCTGCCCGCTTTCTGGGTCGGGTTATTGTATGACCAGGGCGCGCTGGATGCAGCCTGGGATCTGGTCAAGGGCTGGACGATGGAAGAGCGCGAGAATTTGCGCAATGTGGTTCCAAAACTCGCGCTGGACGCGCCGATACCGGGCGGCGGAACCTTGCGCGATCTGGGCAAGGAAGCGCTCAGGATTTCACGTGCCGGGCTGACCGCGCGGGCGCGCCTGAGTTCCAGCGGCGACAATGAAACCGGTTTTCTCGAAACGCTGGACGAGATTGTCGCCAGCGGCAAAGTCCCGGCGCAGCGCCTGCTGGATCTCTACAACAACGAATGGGGCGGCGATATCACCAAGGTTTACCAATACAGCTTCTGATGCGGATTACTCGGCCGGTTGCGGTATCGCCTGGCGCGGACGCAAGCGGCTGTGGAGCGCGGCCAGTGGACGGGTCAGCAACCCGTGCTGTTCCATCCAGGCATGATATTCGCGGTATTTGGCATCCTCGCCCAGCAAATGCGCCTCTTCTGTCCTGGCGCGCCAGTAATAGATCGCGCTGACGCAGCCGAGGAAGAATGTGTTGCGTATAACGTCCACCAGCGAACCGGAGCTGACCAGAAACGGCAGGACGGACAGCCACCAGAACAGGTTCTTCGAAAGATAGGCCGGATGGCGCGTGAAACGGTATGGGCCGTTCGTCAGCACCCCGCGATAGGTCAAATTGGAAAACCGGATACCGAATGCCAGAGTCGCCCAGGCATAGATCGCGGTGAGAAACACCAGCAATCCGCCCCACAGCCACAACAACGGCGGATTTCCGGCCAGCCAATGCGTCCAACCGGGCGTGCCCACTTCATACGCGAAAATACCGCCGCCGCCCATGAAGGCAAACACAAAGGGCGGATAACACATCAGCGCCGCCAGCCAGCCTGCCAGAAACGGATTGCCGCTGCGGATTTGCGCGTCCAACGGGCGCAATGTGACCAGATAGCCAACCGTGCCGATCTGCACATCGGCGACAAACATCAGTGCGATCAGGAAGAATGCCAGCCGCACAGGATCGCCCAGGATTCCGGAGAAATCGGCATTGACCACTTCGGCAAAACCGCCGGGGAGGATGGAGATCATGAAGGCACCGAAAAACGCCTTGATGATCCATGCCCGCCAGTGTTTCTTGACCTCGTCCGCCTCCCACCCTTGGCGCCCGACCAGCATAGCCCCGAAATGCCAGGCATGGTCGCGCGGTTCCACCAGCACCCGGTCGATCCACAAGACATAAGGGACAGACAGCAGGAACAGCGGAATTGCCGCTACAGCGATCACATCCATCGCAAACAGATATTGCCCCTGCCAATACCACCGCGCCACGCAATAGAGGAACCCGATGATCGCCCAGCTCGCCCATAATCCGGCAAGTTTGACGATAGATATTTCGAGCACAGAGGCCAATGGGCGCGGCCGGCGCCAGTCAATCCCGGTTGATGGGCGGCGGTGAACCTTGTCCGCAATCAGCGACCAGGCCACCATTGGGCCGGCGCTGAACAGCAAGGCAGCCAGCGCGGCATAGGGCCCGTCCAGCCGAGCACGCGGCCCGGGCAAGTCGTGAAATTCCGAAAATTCGGCAAAATTTCGGCAAAACAGCACCCACGCAAGCAGGCCCAATGCACCGGCAAGGCCGACTGCTGCCGAAACATCGCTTTCGGGCAAAGCGGCAGGTACCGGATGTTCGCCGCAGCGACCCGTCAAGGAAGGCGAATTCTTCACGTCCGCCCGGCTACCGGAAAATAGTTAAGACCCGGGTAAGATCGTTGCCAATTCCGCCGATCACCGGAAAGCGTGAATGACCCCGTCATCATCGAGGATATACAGGGTGCTGCCCGCCACGATCGGAGCGACCGAAACCGGCGCCTTCAAATCGCGATAGAGCGATGCCGAACCTTCAGCGACGCTGATGCGGTAAATTTCACCTTCGGTACTGGCCGCCCACAGATTATTGCCTGCCAGAACCGGGCCGGTCCAGAAAATCGGATCGGTCTTTTTCTTCGGCTTGCGGAATTCAGACAGCTGCGAAATCCACCGGACTTTTCCGGTTGCCCGCGCGATGGCCAGCAAACGTGCATCGTCAGTAAGGGTAAAAATCCATTCACCGGCAATTGCCGGGGTGGAGATGCCCGCTAGATTGAGTTCCCATATGCGCTGGCCGGTTACCAGTTCATAGGCAGCCATGCGCCCGCCCTGGCCCAGCGCATAGACGCGGCCCTGATCGATAATAGGATCGGCATCGATATCGGTCAGCGCGCCAACCTCGGTCGAAATCGATGTGCGCGACAGGGCATCGGTCCATAGCGAACGGCCATTCTCATAGCGATAGGCGGACAATTCACCCGAACTGTACCCGGCAATCACCGTGCCCTGCCCTGCGGCGGGCGAGGCAACGCCGAACACGCCGGCTTGCGCGCTCGAACCCGATTCCTGCCACAGGTTAGAACCATCTGCGCTCGCCAGGGAAATGATCTGGTTGTCCTGCGTCATCACGAAAACCGTGTTGAACGCCACCGTTGGCGATCCGCGCAGCGGGCCAGCTGGCTTTACCTTCCAGATTTCCGCGCCGGTCTGGGCGTCGAGCGCGGCGACTTCGCCAATCCCATTGGTCGCGTATACCCGGCCGCCATCGTAACTTGCCCCGCCGCCGAATGCAGAGTTCTGCAATTTATCATCGACTTTCATCTGATAGGTCCAGCGGCGCGCGCCGGTGGCCGCGTCAAATGCGTTGACCGCACCGTCCGTGCCCACCGCGACCAAGATGCCGCCGCCAACCACCGGTGACGCGGCAAGGCGGCGGCGATTGGTTGAACCGGCAATATTTGCTGTCCACACCTGGCTGGGGCTTTCCGCCAACGCGACATGGCCGTTGGACTTTGCCGCATTACCGCCGCCCTGTGACCAATCGGTATTCACAATTGCCGGCGGCAGGACAACAGCGACACCGGCCAACGCCGGATCGACAATTGCCCCGCTTTCGATTCGCGATAGAACCGGTATCCGGTCTCCCACGGTCGGGGTCGATTTCTTGTCACCGCCGCCAAACAGGCCGCCGCCGCATGCAGACAATCCTGCGGCCAGCGATACGACCAGCGCCGCGCGGGTGATTCGGGTGAAGTGATTGCCGGTCATCGGGTCAAATATCCTCAGATTTCATGCGCTTCAAATTCGCGTCGAGCGCGATGGATTTCGTCCTATTGTGCGCCGGGGAGTGCGGCATCTTGCGGACTGCCAAGTTCCTGCAGCACCTTGTCCACGTCCTCGATCGCGTCGACCCCGTATAATCCAGCCATCTGGCGGGATCGTGAACGCAGGCCGTCGGGGACGCTTTCATCCTTGGCGATGGAAGCGAACATTGCGCCCGCTTCCTTGGTCTTGTTCTGATCGAGATATGCCATCGCGACCAATTCACCAGCACTGCCGAAGAACGGCTTGCCCGGAACCGCCAGCGGTTTCAGGCGCGCGATGACATCGGCGGGCTTCATCGTATCATATGTCGTCGCGACAAAGCGAATGGTTGCAATATCACGCATGGCCTGGGGCGCATTTTCATCGGCGGCAACCGCTGCGAACAATTCGCCCGCTTCCTTCGCATCGCCCTGTTCCAGTGCAATCCCGGCCTTCAACATGCGGGCTGCGGTCTGCGCGCCCGGATTGCCATCGGCGATCAACGGTTCAAGCGCGGCAGATCCGGTGCCCAGATTGCCAGCTTCGATCTGATCAAGTGCAGCCACCAGGGCTTCCGAATCGCGCTCCTTTGCCGCTTCTTGCTGGCCGTCCCAGAACAGATAGCCGCCGAACCCGGCGAGACCGAGCACAATCGCAGCGATCAGCGGTTTGCCGTAATTGGTCGCAAAACTGCTCAGCTGGTCCTGCCGAACTGCCTCATCTACCTCGCGCAGCAGCACTTCTTCAGCCGCGGCTTCCTGCCTGGCTCTCTTGTCCTCTGGCGTTTCGAGTGGGTTTTTGCTGCTATTTTTTGGTATCAGGGCCAATTTTCAGGTCTCGCGGCCGCAAGCGGCTCTTCCGGAATGGTTAAAGATATACGTTTCGGGTCTTTAGACGATGGCGGCTATGATGCAATTGATGATTGCCTACCTGTCCCCCGCCGCGTGAATGGCAGGTTAAGCGCGCCTACCTGGCCATTCAGCCCAATTTGGCGCGCCCCATCGCCGATGAATAAAGCCGCCGATACGCCTCGATCATCGACTTCTCATCGAACTGCGCGCGCGCCTTCTCCCGGTTGGCGGCGCCCAGGCTGGCACGCAATTGCGCGCTGGCAGCCAATTCCCGCAAGGAACCGGCCAGGCTGGCCTCATCCCCGGCGGTGCTGATATACGGACCGTTGGCCGGCGCGACCATCTCGAGAATATCGCCCACTGCAGGGGCCACCACCGCAACGCCTGCTGCCATCGCTTCGATCACCGAAATGGGGAATTGTTCGCTATCGGATGACAAGGCAAAAATGTCGAACAGGCCGACGTAATTCGCCGGATCAGGCACGAAGCCGGGCAGGTGCAGCCGGTGGCCGATATCCAGCCGGTCGGCTTCGGCGCGGATCGCGTCCTCTTCCGGCCCTTCCCCCACGATCACCAGACGCCATTCCTCGGGAAGTCCTGCAAAGGCACGCACAAGTCGCGGTAAATTCTTTATTTTTCGCAAACCAGCCATGGTTCCAACCCAGAATTCAGCCTTGCGTTTGATCACGCCGCGCAAGGCATCGCTGCGCGGCTTTTTTGCAAAGCCCGCAGTCGCAATGCCATTGGGGATATGCTTTACCCGGCCCAGCGGCTGAGCCCAGTCCACCAGCGCGATTTCCTCCAGCTTCTGCGATGGCACTACCAGTCCGGAGGCGCGGCCCAGCGCGATCCTTCGGTACCAGTTACGCCGCTTTTTCAATCGTTTGAGCTCGTCTTCGTTGAAACCGTCTTCATGATGGATCAGCGGCGGCAACCCCATCGCTTCCCCGAACAAGGTATGCGCCATCACCGCATCGATCGCTCCCCAATTATAGGTCAGGATCAGGTCATAGCCTTTCATCGCCCTCGCCAGTTTTTGCAACCTGCCCAGGGTTGGCCTGCCGGCAAGTGACGGGAAATTTGCAGGATAAGCAACTGGTATCGCGCGCAAAATATGATGCGCGGCCTCCATCCGCTCGGGCACGGCGGATACAATCGAATGGCCCACATTCGGCCCCCATGCATTCATCAGCCGGACGCTGCGCAATTCCTTTCCGCCCGCCGCGAAGGTTGAATGCAGATGCAAAATATGCGGCCGGCCCTCCTTGGCCTGGCCAGCCCTGGCTGCACCTGTCCTTGCCAGTTTCGTTACGCGCCTGGCCATGGAATCAGTCTCAGCCGACCTTGGCCAGCAAACGGTCGATCGCCGCGCGGGAAGCGGGTTCATCCAGCATCGGAGCATGGCCGACATCGGGGACTGTCACCACCTCTGCGTCGGGATGGCGGCGCTGCATTTGGGCAAGTGTCGCGGGGGTCAACAGATCCGACAATCCGCCGCGCAGCACCAGCAAGGGCACATCGCGCAAGGCATCGAATGCGGGCCACAGATCCGGCGGGGCAGCGCCATCATCCTGCTGGAAAGGTTCGGCGATATTCATGTCGTAATCCAGACCGATGCGCCCGTTGGGTTGCAACACCATGCCGCGCTTGGCCATGTCGAGCCATTGTTCGATGCCGAACGCGGGATAGGCCGCGCCATGCACTTCCTGCAAAGCCCTCGCCGCGTGCATCCAGCTGGGATAGCTGCGGCCCTGCCCGACATATTGGCGAATTCGTTCGATACCGGCAGGGTCGATATCCGGCCCGATATCGTTGAGAACGGCCCCGGCAAGACGGGTCGCGTCCTTGGCAGCCAGCAGCATGGTCATCAACCCGCCGAGCGAGGTTCCCACGGCGACAAAACGCTCGATGTCTTCCTGCGCCAACAAGGCCTCTACATCCGCCACATAGGTCAGCGGATTGTAGGTCATGTAATCCTTGGCATATTCGCTCATCCCGCGCCCGCGCATTTCCGGCACGATCAGCCGCCATTCGCCTGCAAGGTGCTGGGCCAGGGGTGCAAAATCGCGCGCGTTGCGGGTCAGGCCGTGCATGCACAGCAGCGGCGGCCGGTCGGCGTGCCCCAGCGCGGGATCAGCCGGATAATCGCGGAAATGCAGGGTCAGCCCATCGGGGCTTTCCCAATAGCGGTCCACCCAAAGGAGTTTTTCAGTCACTGTATCCATTTGCGCGGGATGCTTCCTGTTTTGGCGAACGAAACCAATTGCGCCCTGATCATGACCGGTCTTGCCATGAACAGCGCGCAGCCCCACTATTGACTGATGCGAGCAGAACCGCAACCCGCCGCCTATCGCGCCGATCCTGCAATCCTGGAATTGGCTGAATGGCTGGGGGCACCTGTGCCCGCTGCGGATTTCCCCGCGACCACCCTGAGATACCGCAATGATCGGTGGGACAGGGCAGTGGGGCTGGCCGACCTGTCCGAAGATCAATGGATCGGCCATTTCGGTCGATTCGCGCCATTGCCGGACAATCTGCCGCAGCCGCTGGCGCTGAAATATCATGGGCACCAGTTCCGGGTATATAATCCCGAGATTGGCGATGGCCGCGGTTTCCTGTTCGCCCAGATGCGCGATTCGACCGGGCGCTTGCTCGATTGCGGGACCAAGGGATCGGGCACCACCCCTTACAGCCGGGCGGGCGACGGCCGTTTGACGTTGAAAGGCGCGGTGCGCGAAATCCTCGCCACTGAAATGCTCGAGGCGCAGGGGGTGAACACCTCCAAAACGCTATCGGTGGTCGAAACAGGCGAGGAATTGTGGCGCGGTGACGAGCCATCGCCCACCCGCTCCGCCGTCATGGTCCGGTTGAGCCACGGACATATCCGGATCGGCACTTTCCAGCGGCTCGCGGTGTTGCAGGAAACAGACCACATGGCCGCGCTGATCGATTACTGCCTGAAATATTACCCCGGACCGCCCCCGCCCGCCGGCGCACCGGGACGGGGCGAACCGGCGGTGCAATTAATGCATCAGGTGGTCGAACGGCTGGCCGATCTGGCTGCGGGCTGGATGGTCGCAGGCTTTGTCCACGGCGTGCTCAATACCGATAATATGAACATTTCAGGCGAAAGTTTCGATTACGGCCCGTGGCGCTGGCTGCCGCGCTGGGATGCCGCATTCACCGCTGCCTATTTCGACAGCCAAGGCCTTTATGCCTTTGGCCGCCAGCCCGAGGCACTGCACTGGAATTGCGGGCAATTGGCGATTGCCCTGCGGAATGTGGCCGATGCACCGCCGCTGATCGCCGCACTGGAGCGTTTCGGGCCGCTGTATATGGCCGCTGTCGCGCGCCGCTGGGTCTGGCGGCTTGGCGTCACTTCGCAGGGGCCGCAGCGCGATGCCGCGTTGGTGGCTGCGTGTGAGGCGGCAATGCGGGAAAGCGATCTTGAGCCGGAGGGGTTCTGGTTGCGGCATCGCGGCGGCAGGAATGCGGCTGGCGCATTGGCAAACGCGTTGGAAGGGTATCAATCCGCCGAACAGGACGATCCCTATTGGCGTGATGCAGAACCGCAATCCATGCTGATCGAAGAGGTCGAGACGATCTGGTCCGCAATCGACCAGCGCGATGATTGGCAGCCGCTGCGAGGCAAGATCGCCGCTGTTCGCCGGCTGGGCGCCGCGCTGGGCGAACCACCATCCCCGGCGGGAATTATCTCGCAGAATCGCTCACCAGTTCGTAAATTCAGGAATCCGAAATCCGCAGAGCGGAATTGACCGCAGCGCAATGGCCACTAGAAGCCGGACAGCAGGGCCGTGTTTACTTCAACCTGCAGATGATCGCAGGCCGCAACCGGAGAATTTCGCTACAGTGCCCCAGAACGAAATCATTTCTTACGAACCGGCCACGGGCGAGGAACTGTGGCGCGCGCCGGTCGGCAATGTTGACGAAACCGTCGATCGGGCGCGCAAGGCGTGGCCTGCATGGGCAGCCCAGCCCCTGGGGACCCGGATCGAACTGTGCCGCCGCTTCGCCAATGAAGTGCGCAAGGTAGCGGAAAATTTGGCCGAATTGATTTCCCGCGAAACGGGCAAGCCGCTGTGGGAAGCGCGCACCGAAGTGGAAGCGGTGATCAACAAGGTCGATATTTCGGTAACCGCCTATGCGGAGCGGACCGGCCAGAAAAGACGGGATTCCGCGCTGCAGGGTTCATCTGCAGTTCGCCACAAGCCGCACGGCGTGATGGTTGTGCTGGGGCCCTATAATTTTCCCGCGCATCTGCCCAACGGGCACATCATTCCGGCGCTGATTGCGGGCAATGTGGTGATTTTCAAGCCCAGCGAAAAAACCCCGGCGGTTGGCGAATTGCTGATCCAGTGTTTCCACCGTGCGGGCATGTCGGCAGCGGTGGCGCAATTGCTGATCGGCGGCCCGGAAGAAGGCAAGGCGCTGGTGGCGCATCGCGGGATCGACGGGGTCCTGTTCACCGGATCGGCTCAGGCGGGTATCGCGATCAATCGGAAGCTCGCCTCCAACCCCGGCAAGATACTGGCGCTGGAAATGGGCGGAAACAATCCCATCGTGGTGATCGACACCCCGAAAATCTCCGACGCGGCGATGCTGATCGTCCAGTCAGCCTTTACCAGCGCGGGCCAGCGCTGCACTGCCGCGCGGCGGCTGATCATTACCTCCAAAATGTACGATCCGATTGTATCGGAAGTACGCAGCCTGGCAAAAAGGATCATCGTGGGCCAGCCTTTTGCCGATCCTGCACCCTTCATGGGGCCGGTGATCGACAATATCGCAGCGGATCAATTGGTCGAAAGTTTCCTGTATTTCCTGTCGCATGGCGGCAAGGCGATCAATCATCTGACGCGCATGGACAACGAACTGCCATTCCTGTCACCCGCGATTATCGACACCACCGACATGAAGGACCGGCCCGATGTCGAATTGTTCGGACCGCTGCTGCAAGTCATCAAGGTGGATGATTTCGACGAAGCCATTGCAGAGGCAAATCGCACGCGCTTCGGCTTGTCCGCATCGCTGATTGGCGGCGGGCCGCAGGATTACAACCGGTTCTGGGCGAATATCCGCGCCGGTATCGTCAATTGGAACCGGCCAACCAACGGCGCTTCATCGAATGCACCGTTCGGCGGGATCGGCCTGTCGGGCAATCACCGCCCAGCGGCCTATTATGCGGCGGATTACTGCGCCTATCCGGTCGCCAGCAGCGAGATGGACCAGCCGCGCGCCAGTGTCGGCGTGGGATTCACCAACTGATCCCTATCTGCCGCTGGTAACCAGATCCACATCGGTCAGCCCGCCCGCCTGCCTCCGCGCATAGACCACAAACGACGCAGCGCCCTTTGTACCGCTGATGATGTTGTCGTTCCCAACCTTGAGATGTTCGGACGTATAGCCGGCATTGACTGCGCGGCTGTGATAGAATGACAAGACATCGTCCAGCCCGACCGGGGTCAGGAAATTGACCACCCGCAGCGAACATTGCCCCTTGTCGGTTCCGGCAGCTTCCTGGGTACTTCCCCGTGGATAGACCGGAAAAGTGACCGGCAAACGTGCGGCCCATACGGCGGAATATTCTGCTGCGGCAGCGCAATCGGCGCCGCCCGGCAGCACGGCAGCTCGGCTTGCCGCAGTCAAAACCGCCGTTTCAGGGATTTCGCCCGCAACCGCCTTTGCCTTGGGCGCAGGCTTCAAATGCACGCTGCCGCCGACCAGTGCCATCGCTTCTTCCATCGCCGCCTGGATCGCGGCGGGGGTGGTCAACTCGGCAGGCAGGGATGCCCCGCCGCCGCCAGTTAGGGCGGCATTGGCTTCATTCTGGCCGGCCAGATCGGGATCGACCATGATCGGATCGTTGAGCGCCGCCTGCGAGGCCGGATCCACCTCGCCATCGGACGGCGCATCATCGGCATTGCCGCCGCAGGCAGCAAGCATCATCAGCGGAAGAATGGCAACTGAAAGTGCGGGACGGAATTTCATGGGCGGGCTCCGGGTGCAGTCTTAAGTCAAAAATGACGGAAATGGATGAAGTTCCCGCTCGTCCTCGCCAATCGAGGTTAACGAAACCCTTGCAAAGATGGTTAAAATTGCCCTTGTCCCGTTGAGGGATGGTCGCGGGCCCAATCCTTACGAGGCCGAACGGCGCACGACCACAAGACAAAAGCGCCCCGCCACATCCTGCGATGTAACGGAGCGCCTTTCACGGCCCGGTGGGTACCGTGCACCAGCCGTGGTGGGACGGCTGAAGTCTTGTTAATTTAAATCAGCGGCAGCGCGAGTTGCTGCGATCGATCGAACGACCCAGAATTGCCCCGCCCGCTGCACCAAGAATTGCGCCAAGGGTCCGATCACCGCGGCCGGCCACTTCATTACCGATCAATCCGCCAACCGCGGCACCGATCAGCAAGCCGGTTGTGCCGTTATCGCGCTGGCAGTAATAGCGCCCGTCACGGCCGCGCCAAATGCGGGTGTCGCGTGAAATACGTTCATCATACCGTGCGCTCCGGTAATTCCGGTCATGGTCGCGATCATAGCGACGTTCGTAGCGCCGGTCATCGTAATGGTCATCGTCATCGTCACGGTCATATCCCCGATCGTGGCCCCGGCCCCGCTTGTAGCGCCGGTCATCACGGTCGCGCCCGTTTTCAAATATCGAATCGGCAAAAACTGGAGCCGCAGATTGCGTATAGGCAGGGGCGGCCTGCGTCGGAGCCACTGCCATTGCCGGTGCCGCCAAAGCGAAAGCAGGAATGGCGAGCGCCAATGCGGTGAATGTCTTGTTACGTGTCGTCATCGTACTCATCCTCTTCGTGGCTCTTGCCGGTGGCTAACAATCCCG
>JAGXGU010000072.1 GCA_024636575.1 Altererythrobacter sp. | reverse complement strand
CCTCGATCACCATCCTGATCCTGCCACGAAAGTGGCATCATGCCTATTCGCGCTATTGGGCGCAGAAATTGCCGCAAGTCGTCGTCCGGATCATGGCGATTCCGACTTTCGCCGCGGCAGGATGGCTCGCCTATGCCGCGCTCTGATCCCGGCATGACGGAACCGTATGACGCGATCATTCTTGGCGGCGGTGCGGCGGGGCTGATGTGCGCGGCCATCGCCGGCCAGCGCGGGCGGCGGGTGCTGGTCCTCGAAAAGGCCGAGCAGGCGGGCAAGAAAATCCTCATTTCAGGAGGCGGTAGGTGCAATTTCACCAATATCCATACCGCGCCCGACCGCTATCTTTCGGCCAATCCGCATTTCGCCAAATCCGCGCTCAGCCGGTATACGCCGCAGGATTTCATCGCGCTGGTCGATGCGCACGGCATCGCCTGGCATGAAAAGACGCTCGGCCAATTGTTCTGCGACGGGTCTTCGAAACAGATCGTGGCGATGCTGCTGGAACAATGCGCGAAGGGCGGCACGCAGGTACTGTGCGATCAGGATGTGACATCAGTCAGCCATGCGGACGGCACCTATACCGTCACCAGCAATGGCACGCTCATGACCGCCAGATCGCTGGTCATCGCCACCGGCGGGCCGTCGATCCCGAAGATGGGCGCGAGTGGATACGCCTATGAACTGGCGCGGCAATTCGGGCTCAAAGTGGTCGAACCGCGCCCTGCCCTGGTGCCCTTGACGCTGGGCGGGGAGGATGTGCTGTTCCGCGACCTGTCGGGCGTGTCCGCGCCGGTCGATGCAATCTGCGGCAAGGCCCGGTTCCACGAAGCGGCGCTGTTCACCCACCGCGGATTGTCCGGCCCGGCCATTCTGCAGATATCGTCCTATTGGCGGCCGGGCGACATGGTGGAGATCGATTTCCTACCCGGCAGACCGCGCGGCTGGCTGCGCGAAACCAAGCGCACCGCCCCGCGCAGCACCGTCCGCGGTCTGCTGAAAGACGCCCTGCCCGACCGGCTGGCGGCCACGCTGGCAGACCGGCTTGGTCATGACGCCGACCTGCAGAACCTGTCCGACAAGGTGCTGGATGCGGCGGAGGAGAGGCTGGCCCGCTGGCCCTTCTGTCCCAACGGGACCGAGGGGCTGGCCAAGGCGGAAGTTACCTCCGGCGGGATCAGCACGGCGGAATTATCCTCCAGGACGATGGAGGCCAAGCGGGTTCCCGGCCTCTTTGCCATCGGCGAGGCGGTCGACGTGACCGGCTGGCTCGGCGGCTATAATTTCCAATGGGCCTGGGCCAGCGGCTGGGCCGCAGCCCAGGAGATCTAGACGGACGGATCAGGCCGCCGCCAGCGCGCGCCCGACCTGCGCCAGGCGCTCCTTGCCGAAAAACATTTCCCCGCCCACGAAAAAGGTCGGCAGGCCGAACGCGCCGCGATCCACCGCGCAGGCGGTATTGTCCACCAATTGCTGCTTCAGATCGGGGGACTGGATGCGCGCCGCCATTTCGGCACTGTCAAAGGGCGATTGGTCCAGCAGCGCCATTACCACTTCCGGGTCGGTCATATTGGCGCCCCGTTCCCAGACATGGGGCAGCAGGAAATCGATGAATTCCACTTCCCGCCGATCCTCCTTCGCGGCCATCAGCAGGCGCTGGAGCTGGATTGAATTGAACGGGAAATGGGGGTTCATGGCGAATTTGTCGAAGCCGTGCCGGGCAATGAACCGGTCCATTTCCAGCATCGCATAGGCATTCTTGCCCTTGACCCCGGCGTCGCGGAGAAATGGCGGCGCATTGCCGGTCAACCGATGCATCCCGCCCAGGAACACCGGCGTGATGATGATCCCTGCCCCGTGCCGCGCGGCCAGCTGTTTCAGCGGATAATAGGCCAGATAGACATTGGGGCTGACGAAATCGAACAGGAATTCAGCGGATTTCTGCATGGCGTATGGCCCCTCCCCAGGCGGGTTTGCTGCGCTTGGCCTAGCGGTTTTTGCGGCAAAAGAAACGCGGCATCCGGTCTGCCATTCCCCGATCTGCCTTTGCAGTGTCACCATAGGCAGCTAATGCTGCCCGCATGATCACCCGACTTCTTGCCCCGGCCCTTGCCGCGCTTACCCTGTCAGCCTGTGCGACACTCCCCGAACCCGGCCCTGCCCGCGTCGCTGATCCGGTGACCTTGCGGATTATCGGGCTGAATGATTTTCACGGCAATCTGGAGCCGCTCCGGCGGCCGATTCAGCCGATCGATGATGCCGGCAATGTACAGGAAGTGCCCGCCGCCGGCGCCGCGTATCTGGCCAGCGCCGTGGCGAAATACCGGGCGCAGGACGAATATAACATGGTCGTGTCGGCGGGCGATCTGATCGGGGCCAGTCCGCTGGCTTCCTCCATCTTCCTAGACGAGCCGTCGATTGGCGTGATGAACCGCATCGGCCTCGGCTTCAACGCGGTCGGCAACCATGAATTCGACCGGGGCTGGCAGGAATTACTGCGCCTGCAGCAGGGCGGCTGCGCCAAATTCACCCTGCGCGAACCCTGCCAGGTGGAAAATCCATACCCCGGTGCACAATTCAACTTTCTCGCCGCCAATGTCATTACTGCGGACGGCAGCACCCTGTTTGCGCCCTATGGCATCCAGCGGTTCGGCAGCGGGGCGGGTGAAATTGCCGTCGGGGTGATTGGACTGACCACGGTTGATACCCCCACATTGGTGACCCCGTCGGGCGTAGCCGGGCTGACCTTTGCCGACGAAGCGGATACGATCAACAAACTGGTGCCCGAACTAGTGGCTCAGGGCGTGGATGTGATCGTGGTGTCGATCCATCAAGGGCTGTACACCGAAGTTGGCTTCAATGATAAAAGCTGCGGCGGGGTTGCCGGCGCATTGCTGGGCATTCTGGCGCGGGTCGATCCGCGCGTCGATGTGGTGATTTCCGGCCATACGCACCGGCCCTATGTGTGCGATTATTCAGCCATCGATCCCGCCCGTAAATTCCTGGTCACCAGCGCCGGATATGGCGGATCTATGCTGACCGACATCGCACTGACCGTCGATCCGGTACTGGGAGACGTGATCGCGGCGAGTGCAAACAACATTATTGTGCAAAGCGAAGTACGCGGCGCAGACGGCACCGCTTTGCCTGCCAATCCCGCCTTCGAAAAATTCGCCGCCGACACTGAGGTTGCGGCTTATGTGGCGCGCTATGTCGATGCATCGCAGGCGGCGGCGAACCGGAAAGTGGGCGTTGTCAGCGGGCCGGCGCCCAAGGCTGGACCGGCGACCGAGGAAAGCCGATTGGGCAATCTGATCGCCGATGCACAGCTTGCGGGAACGCGCGGTGCGGGCGCGCAGATTGCGTTGATGAACAATTCGGGGATCAGGGTCAGCCTCGACCCGGACGATGGCAAAAACGTCAGCTACGGCGATATTTATGCAATCCAGCCATTCGGCAATTTGCTGATCACGCGCAGCTATACCGGCGCCCAGCTGCTTGCACTGTTGGAACAGCAATTCGACGGTGAGGGGTTCATGCAGACCTTTTCCGTCTCCGAAGGCCTGGCAATGGCCTACGATCTGCGCCGCCCTTCCGGCAGCCGGGTGACATCAGTCACGCTGGACGGCCAGCCGATCGATCCCGCCGCGACATACCGCGTCACCATGAACAGCTTTCTGGCCGCAGGCGGGGACAGCTTTACGATGTTCCAGGAAGGCACCGACAGCGTCGCCGGACCGGTCGATCTGGATGCGATGGAGGAATATCTGCGGGCCGTGCCAGTGCGCCAATTGCCGCCCGTCGGGCGAATTACCGAAATCAAATAATCGCGTCAGGCGGCCAGCTCCGCCCGCCGCGATCTCGCCGCCTTCACCGGTTTTTTCGGGGCGGCATGGGGATAAAGCCGGAAGTCCGCTCGATATAGGCGGTATATTGCGGACGGCGTTTCTTCATGCCGCCTTCCAGCAAGGGTGCGCCAGACCATTTGGTGAGGGTGAATGTCAGGAAAATTGGCCCGATCACGCTCCACGCTGCCACTTCCCAGCCAAGCGATGCCGCCGCCAGCCAGATGCCCCACCAGGCGCAGGCGTCGCCGAAATAATTGGGGTGGCGGGTATAGCGCCACAACCCGCGGTCCATGACTTCGCCCTTGTTCGCCGGATCGGCCTTGAACTGCTTGAGCTGCCAGTCACCGACCCATTCGAAGAAAATGCCGACCAGAAAGACGCCCAGCCCCAGCCACGCGAGGCCCGTGACGGGTGCGCCCTTTGCGCTGCCAAGAATGCCCAATTGGGCCGGCAAGCAGGTAATGAACAACAGCACTGCCTGGCCCAGGAACACCTTGGACAGGGCGGCAATTGCGAAGCGGCCCTGTTCCCGGTCCTTACGCAGCATCCGTTCATAGCGCGCATCCTCCCCATCCTGCCGCCAGCGCAGGTACAGATGGAAGCCGAGCCGGAATCCCCAGGCGGTGGTCATGATCAGCAGCAGCAGAGCCAGATTGCCTGGGTCCGGCACTTGCGCAAAACTGGCGATTGCCATCACCCCCATGCCCGCGCCCCAGAATGCATCGATGAAGGACACATCGTTGATGCGCACCGATATCGCCCACAGGATCAGGACCAGCACCAGCAGGATGGCCGCGTTGAGAAGCAAGGCATCAATCATTGGTCGGGTGTCTCTCCAGTAAGTCGTTGCGCCTGCGCTTCCAGAATCTTGAAACGTTCATATTCGGGCAGTTTGGATCGCATATAGGCAGCGATTTTGGCAAGATCGGCTGCATAATCGCCAGTGGGCATGATCGGCGGGCCAAATCCCAACACCATCCGGTCATTGCACACCCAGGCCGGCACGATCGGGACGCCAGCGGCCATCGCAATATGATAGAAGCCCGATCGCCATTCGCCCTTGGAAGACCGGGTCCCTTCCGCCGCGATCACCAGCGCCAATTCGTCCCGCGCGGCGAATTCTGCGGCGATTTGACCCACGTAATTGGCGCTTCTGGACCGGTCGACCGGGATGCCGCCCATATCCAGCATGAATTTGGTCAAAGGCCATTTGAACAGCGAGTTCTTGCCCATGAAATTGGGCTGGACGCCTTCTTCAGCCGTCGCGCCCACGAAAAAAACGAAATCCCAGTTGGAGGTATGTGGCGCACCGGCGATCACGAATTTGGGCAGGTCAGGCAGATGGCCTTCCAGTTTCCATCCCTTCCAGTGATAGAACCACAGGATGATCCGGCGGACCATCCGCGATAGCAGGCTCGCCTTGCGGTTGCCGCGCGCCCCAGGGGTACTGCCCATGATATCTACCCCCCGTCCCACTGCGATCATCGTCCCACTGCAATCATCGCCCTGCTGCAATTGCCGGATCATTGAAGTTGACGCTAGCGAAAAAAATACCGCGTTCCCATAGGCAGTAACGGGGTGAAAGAGCAAAGTTCATGAACCGGCACCCCTGCGGCCAAGTTTGTTTGCCCGATTTTGTTCCGGCCCGGCTGACAATCCCGCTTAGGGCCTTATAGGCTGATTCTTACGCCTTTGACCTATCCATTCGTTGGCCATAGAGCAGACTACGATGAACCAAGCCGCCACCCCGAATGCCCCCGGCCCGCTGCTGCAGTTTGAAAATGTCTCCAGAAAATTCGCCGATGTGATTGCGGTTGGTCCAACCGACTGCGCCATCGCTGCAGGCAGCCTTGTCGCATTGGTGGGTGCATCGGGTTCGGGCAAGTCGACCCTGCTTAAAATGATCAACCGGCTGGGCGATCCCGATGGCGGGCGCGTTTTGTTTGAGGGCGCAGATGTGCGTGACGCGCCGCCTGCTGCACTGCGCCGGCGAATGGGCTATGTCTTCCAGGGCGTTGGCCTGTTCCCGCACATGACCGTGGCTGAAAACATCGCTATTGGGCCGCGCCTGGTTGGCGAGAAAGCGAGCGCTGCACGCATTGCGGAGCTGCTTGCACTGGTCGAGCTGGAGCCGGTATACGCACAGCGAATGCCGCACGAACTGTCTGGCGGACAGCGCCAGCGGATTGGTGTGGCGCGTGCGCTGGCAGGCAATCCGCATCTGTTGCTGATGGACGAACCCTTCGGCGCGCTGGATCCGGTGACGCGGGACGGGCTGGGCAAACGGGTGCGCGCGCTGCATGATCAATTGGGGCTGACCACCATCATCGTCACACATGATATGACCGAGGCGCTGCTGCTCGCGGACCGGGTGCTGGTCATGGATGGGGGCCAGATCGTGGCAGATGAAACACCGCAATCCTTGCTGGTTGGCGCGGGCGGAGAAATCGCCCAGGCGCTGGTCGCTGTACCGCGTGAACAGGCCCGTGCGCTCGCTCAGCTGGGTGCGGCGGAATGAACGAAATCCTGACCATTCTGGCCGGGTTGGGCGACAAATTATCCGCGCATGTCCTGCTCGCCGCGGCAGCGCTTGCGCTGGGTATCGTGGTTGCCCTGCCGGTGGCGGTGTGGGCCAGCCGGTCACCGCCGGTTTCGAAGATTGCCCTGGGCCTCGCCAGTCTGGTCCAGACAATTCCGGCGCTGGCTTTGCTGGCACTGTTTTTCCCGATCCTGCTGAGCCTGCGCGCAGTCTTCGGCCAAGGGCTGCCGACGCTTGGTTTCCTGCCCGCGCTGCTGGCACTGGCGCTGTATGCACTGCTGCCGATCCTGCGCAATACAGTGACCGCACGCGAGCAGATGGCGGGCGGCGTGCTGGAAGCGGCGGACGGCGTCGGCATGACCAAATGGCAGAAATTGCGGTTGGTGGAAGCCCCGCTCGCCGCGCCCTATATCATGGCAGGCATTCGCACCGCAGCGGTGTGGACCATTGGTGCGGCCACCCTGTCCACGACCAT
>JAGXGU010000071.1 GCA_024636575.1 Altererythrobacter sp. | reverse complement strand
TGTCCCGGGTGATCTCCAGCGCGCGGTACAGATCCTCGCCCACGCCGCGGCGGCGCTGTTCATAGCTGCCGTCCAGCCCTTTCGGATAAATGTCATATTCGGGCGTGTGGGCCGCGCGGCCCTGTGGCAGGACATCCGCCACCGAACGGAACAGCGCCTCCATCGGTTCGCCGGTCAGCATGACTGCGTGCCACGGCTGGGTGTTCCCGCCACTGGGGCTGCGCTGCGCCTTGTGCAGCACGCGCTTCAGAACCGCCTGATCCACCGGCTGATCGGTAAAGGCTCGGACGGAACGGCGGGTGGCGACAGCCTCGCTTACGTTCACTTGCCCTCCACCTCGAACAAACCGGCCAGCTGTTCGATAATCGTGCCGCCAAGCTGTTCCACGTCCATGATCGTCACCGCGCGCTTGTAATAGCGGGTCACGTCATGGCCGATGCCGATCGCGACCAGCTGGACGGGGGACAATTTCTCGATCCATTCGATCGTCTTGCGCAGATGGGTTTCGAGATAGCCTGCGCTGTTGACGCTCAGCGTGCTGTCGTCCACCGGCGCGCCGTCGGAAATCACCAACAGGATGCGGCGGTCCTCGCGGCGGGCGAGCAGGCGGGAATGCGCCCATTGCAGCGCCTCGCCATCGATGTTTTCCTTCAGCAATCCTTCGCGCATCATCAGGCCGAGATTGCGGCGCGCGCGGCGCAGCGGCTCGTCCGCCTTCTTGTAGATGATGTGCCGCAAATCGTTGAGGCGGCCGGGATGCGTGGGCTTTCCTTCGGCCAGCCATGCCTCCCGGCTTTGCCCGCCTTTCCAGGTGCGGGTGGTGAAGCCGAGGATTTCCACCTTCACCCCGCAGCGTTCCAGCGTACGCGCCATGATATCCGCGCTGATCGCGGCGATGGAGATCGGCCGGCCGCGCATCGAACCGGAATTGTCGATCAGCAGGGTCACCACCGTGTCCTTGAATTCGATGTCCCGTTCGACTTTGTAGCTTAGCGCATGGCCCGGCATGGTGACCACGCGGGCGAGCCGCGCCGCGTCCAGGATGCCTTCTTCCTGATCGAAATCCCAGCTGCGGTTCTGCTGCGCCATCAACCGCCGCTGCAACCGGTTGGCCAGCCGGGTGACAATCCCCTGCAATCCCTGCAACTGGCTGTCGAGATAGGCGCGCAGCCGGTCCAGCTCTTCCTGATCGCACAGCTCGCTCGCCTCGATTTCTTCGTCGAAACGGGTGGTGTAGACCTTGTAGTCAAAATCATCGGGCAGATCGGTCCACGGCCGGTTGGGGCGGACCGGCATCATGCCTTCCTCGCCCTCGTCTCCCGCTTCGCCATCGTTTATTTCTTCTTCGGAACTGGTCTCGCTCTCGGATTCGCCGTCGCCTTCCTCGCTGTCGGAAGTTTCGCCAGCCATGTCGGCGGCTTGCGGATCGCTCTGGCCGGTATCGTCCTCGCCATCATCCTCATTGCCGTCTTCGCCGCCCTCTTCGTCCTCGCCTTCCTCGTCCTCGCCGCCTTCGCTGCCATCTTCCTTGGTCAGTTCGAGGTGGCGGAGCATGTCTAGGGCTAGCGACTGGAACGCGGTCTGGTCATCGAGCGACAATGCGAGCGCATCGAAATCCGGGCCGGCGCGCTCCTCGATGAAATTGCGGACCATCTCCACCCCGGCCTGCGCACGCGCCGGGATCGGCCGCCCGGTCAGCTTTTCCCGCAGGATCAGGCCAAGCGCAGATTGCAGCGGCACATCGTCCGCGGATTGGGCGCGGGCGATCGGGTCCGAGGCGACTCGCAATTCGGTCGCGGCATCGAGATTATCCGCGATTCCGGCAAAATTATTCGCCCCCAGCGCTTCGTAACGGACCTGTTCAACCGTATCGTAACACGCCCGCGCCACCGGTTCGGGGGGTGCTTTCTTGCCGTGCAGGGCAGGATTGTGGTGCCGCAATTTGAGCGAGAAACTGTCGGCAAAACCGCGCGCCTCCCGCGCCTGTTCCGGCGGCAGGTTCCGCCCCGGCAGCGGTACGCGGAAGCTCTTGCCACTGGCGGCGGGATTATCCGCGCTCCACGCAACCTCAACCTCCGGCTCACGCGCCAGCGCGCGGCTGGCGCCGGTCAGGGCCTGCTTGAAACGGTCGAGAGGAGTTTCGTCAGCCACGGCCTCAGAGGATGCTCTGGCCCGTCTTCGCCCAATCCGCCAGGAATCCTTCGATGCCCTTGTCGGTCAGCACGTGGTTGGCCAGCGCCATGATCACTTTCGGCGGTGCGGTCATCACATCGGCACCGATCAGCGCGCTTTCCAGCACGTGGGTCGCGTGGCGCACGCTGGCGACCAGAATTTCGGTGTCGAACAGGTAATTGTCGTAAATCGTGCGAATGTCGCGGATCAGTTCCATCCCGTTGACGCCGTTGTCATCGTGCCGCCCGACAAACGGCGAGACGAAAGTCGCCCCCGCCTTTGCCGCGAGCAGCGCCTGATTGGCGGAAAAACACAGCGTGACATTGACCATTGTGCCCTCGCCCGTCAGCGCCTTGCAGGTTTTCAAACCGTCAATCGTCAGCGGCACCTTGATGCAGACATTGTCCGCGATCTTGCGCAGGACTTCGGCCTCTTTCAGCATCGTTTCGTGGTCCAGCGCGACCACTTCGGCGCTGACCGGGCCGCTGGTCAGGCCGCAGATTTCCCTGGTCACTTCCATGAAATCGCGGCCCGATTTGGCAATCAGGCTGGGATTGGTGGTCACTCCATCGAGCAGGCCGGTAGCGGCCAGTTCCTTGATGTCGTCAATCTCGGCAGTGTCGGCGAAGAATTTCATGGGTTGGCTCCGGGAAGGTGATGTAGATTCGCGCACCGCTATATGCGGACCCGGCTCCCTTCACCACCCCCAGCCCCTCGTCAGCCCAGCAAACGCTGGGACCGGGTCCAATCTGGTCGTGCTTCAACTTATGGCGATCCCAGCTTTCGCTGGGATGACGGTTTCGATCAAAGCCTGGCCCCGGCCCCGAACACCCCGATCAGCAGCGGATCACGCGTGGCACGGGGATCGGCGCGAATCGCGCTTTCCTCACGCGCAATCTCGTCCCAGATCACGTCGTTGACCCGGGTGCCGAAATTATTGGCAACCTGGCCCACATTCACCCCGGTAAGCGCAGACAGCGCCTGGCCCACCAGCGGATCCTGCGCCGCGCGCAGGGCGCTGCCGATTTCGGGGACCATCACTTCAATCAATTGCCCGCTCAGTTCATTGCGCAGAAAACCGGTCGCCGCACTCGGCCCGCCGCGTACCAGCGCCACGGCATTTTCGATCCCGATCACCCGCACGGCATCCGCCACCACGGGCGCAGCACGGTAGGAGCCTTCGATTGCGACATCGGCGAATGCATCGTTCAGCCGCGATTTGAACAGGCTGGAGGAAAGGATGGATGACAGCACATCCCCGCGTGTCCCCAGCAAATTGGCAAGCCCGATCTGCGCCACCTGCTGATCCCAGAAGCCGCCATCGGCGGTCAGCCGGGCAAAGGCCCGCTCGCTCGACAGCATCAGCAGCCGCCGGATCGCCTCGGTAAAGCTGTACCCCGGCATCGTGGCACAGCCCGGCAGCGCCAGCAGCGTTGTGGCGGACAAGCCGACCATGAATGCGCGCCGTCCAGTCCTCGCTTCGATTAAATCGTTCATTTCGGTCATCCTTACCTTGCCGCTTCACCAGCGCAGCGCCCATATGGCCCTAGAATTATGAACCGCGCCAGACTCCTCCATTTCAACGCCGCACTTGGTCCGCTGGATTACAAGGTGCCCGCCGGCATGAAAGTCGAGCCCGGCTCGATCGTGGTCGCGCCGTTGGGGCCGCGCCAGATCATCGGGATCGTCTGGGAAGAAGAGCGGTTGCCGTCCGATTCCGTTCCCGACCACAAATTGCGCGCCCTAATCGAAGTGCTGCCGGTGCCGCCGCTGCGCAGCGAACTGCGACGGTTGATCGAATGGACCGCCGATTATTACTGCGCCCGGATCGCCGCAGTCGCGCGGATGGTGCTGGCATCGGGCGGTGCATTGCGCGGGCCATCGACCATGGTGGAATACCGGCTGAGCGGGACCGAGCCGGAACGGATGACCCCGCAGCGCGCCGTGGCGCTGGATGCCTTGCAAGGCGAACAGGCGAGCATCCGCGAGCTGGCCGAGCTCGCCAGCGTCAGCGAAGGGGTGCTGCGCGGGCTCGTCAATCAAGGGACGCTGGAACCGGTGGAGGTCGATATCGACCGGCCTTATGCTCGGCCCGACCCCGATTTCGCGCAGCCGGTCCTGAGCGCAGACCAGCAGCGCGTTGCAGACCGCTTCATCGAGGCAGTCCAGGCGGAAAAATTCACTCCTTTCCTGCTCGACGGGGTGACCGGTTCGGGCAAGACCGAAACCTATTTCGAACCGCTCGCTGCGGCGCTGCGGATGGGCAAGCAGATCCTCGTGCTGCTGCCCGAAATCGCCCTGACAGAGGCGTTCCTGCGCCGGTTCGAAGACCGCTTCGGCACGCCGCCCGTGGTGTGGCATTCCAGCCTGAAATCCACCGAACGCCGCCGCGCGTGGCGGGCGATTGCAAATGGCACGGCGCAGGTTGTGGTCGGCGCGCGCTCTGCCTTGTTCCTGCCATACAGGCGCCTTGGGCTGATAGTGGTGGACGAGGCGCACGAGGTCAGTTTCAAACAGGGCGAAGGCGTGCGCTATAACGCCCGCGACGTGGCGGTGATGCGGGGCCATTTCGAAGCTGTGCCGGTGATCCTGGCCAGCGCCACACCCGCGCTGGAAAGCCTGCACATGGCGGAGATCGGAATTTACGAGCGGCTGGAACTGCCCAGCCGGTTCGGCGGCGCGAGCATGCCCGCGATCGACATCATTAATCTGACCGAAGAAAAGCCGGAGCGTGGCCGGTGGCTCGCCCCCCGGCTGGTCGAACAATTGAAACTGCGGCTGGAACGCGGCGAGCAATCGCTGCTGTTTCTCAACCGCCGTGGCTATGCCCCGCTGACGCTGTGCCGCCATTGCGGGTTCCGTTTTCAATGCCCCAATTGCAGCGCGTGGCTGGTCGAACACCGGCTGTCCAATCGGCTGTCCTGCCACCATTGCGGCCACGAAACCCGGCCGCCGCCTACGTGTCCCGAATGCGGGGAGCCCGATTGCCTGGTCGCCTGCGGTCCGGGCGTGGAGCGGATCGCGGATGAAGTGGCCGAAATCATGCCGGAAGCACGGGTGGCGCTGGTTACGTCCGACACCCTCAATTCGCCGGAAAAGGCGGCGGCTTTCGTGAAACAGGCAGAAGAACGGGCGATCGACGTGATTGTCGGCACGCAGCTGGTCACCAAGGGGTTCCATTTCCCGGAACTCACGCTGGTGGGGGTGGTCGATGCCGATCTGGGCCTGGAAGGCGGCGATCTGCGCGCGGCGGAGCGGACCTATCAGCAAATGGCGCAGGTCGCGGGCCGTGCGGGACGCGGCGCGAAACCGGGCGAAGTGCTGATTCAGACCCGCCACCCCGACGCGCCGGTGATCGCCGCGCTCGCCGCCGGGGACCGCGATGCCTTCTATGCGGCGGAAACCGAGGCGCGGAGGGACGCCGGTGCCCCGCCGTTCGGCCGCTGGGCAGCGATTATCGTATCGAGCGAGGACGAGGCGGAGGCGAAGGACGCCGCCCGCGCCATCGGCGGAAAGCGCCCCAATTTGCCCGATGTAATGATCCTCGGCCCTGCACCCGCGCCCATGTCCCTGCTGCGCGGCAGATACCGCTACCGCCTGCTGATCAACGCCCGCCGATCCGCGCAGGTCCAGAATATCATCCGCGATTGGCTGGGAACGCTCGACTTCCCGCAAGGCGTGCGTGTAGCGATCGACATCGACCCCTATAGTTTTGTTTAAGGAATCAGACCATGCTTACCGTCCACCATTT
>JAGXGU010000070.1 GCA_024636575.1 Altererythrobacter sp. | reverse complement strand
CTTATCGGCAATAATGCTCCGTGCGGAAACTTACCGACCCCCTTGCTGAACCATGAGACATCGGATCACCTCCTTTCGCGCTATGTAGCCAGAGCCGCCCGGTCATCGGGTAGCCCAAGACCGCGTTCGCCGCTGATCTTGGGTGCAATGTGATTCCTTTTGTCCCGTAACGCAAGCCTTGTAATTATGTTTTTCCACGTCAGAATAGCGCGCTGGCGAAATGGCCCTGTCGCGATCTAGCGGCAATCCTCGATAACCCGCGAAACTTCGGGCCAGGATGGCAGATAGAGCGTCTGCATCCCGGTGACCTCGACCGCGAAGCGCCCCTTGCTGATCGCCATGGCATCCAGCAGGGGATCGCGCGCTGGCAATTGCGCGGATACGGTGGGCAAATCGCCCCCGTCCGGCGTAGCGGTGAGGACCCGGTCCTGCGTTTCGGTCAGAATACGCATCGGTACCGGCCCCGCTGCCTCGTGGATCCGCACCAGCGCAATCTGACCGGCGGCGCGGGTGCATTGGAGCATGAATTGCGCCTCCGTTCCTTCCGCCCCGAACAGGGCCTGCGATCCGCCGGGCGTTGCACGATAGCCCCAGTCCCCGGGAGTCGCGGGTATATCCATCCAGTTCTGGGGCGCGGGCGCAATCGGCGGCATGGGCACCGCAGCGGGCGCGGGCTGCGACATGGGCGGCGGCGGCACTGGCCCTCGCGGTTTGGGAACACAGCCGGCGGCGGTCAGGCTGGCCGCCGCCATAATCGGCAGAATTGCAAGGGCGCGCATTTTTTTCACATTCAATCTTTTCACGGACACTCCGGATCGATGACGGTTTCTCTTGTCATCAATGCGCGCTAACGCCTTTCGGGTCCATGGAGAAGATGACTGGTGGCTGGGAAACGACGTCTCGATCAATTGCTGGCAGACCGGGGCCTGGCCGAAAGCCGCACCCGTGCGCAGGCGCTGGTGATGGCGGGGCTGGTGTTTTCCGGGGAGACCAAGCTGGCGAAATCCGGGCAGCAATTGCCGGAAGATACCCCGCTGGAAGTGCGCGGGCGCGATCATCCCTGGGTCAGCCGGGGCGGGATCAAGCTGGCCCATGCGCTCGATCATTTCGCGCTCGATCCGGCTGGCGGCACGGCGATGGATATCGGCAGTTCCACCGGCGGGTTTACCGATGTGCTGCTGTCCCGTGGCGCGGCCCATGTGTTCGCGGTCGATTCCGGCACGAACCAGCTGGCGTGGAAAATCCGGCAGGACAGCCGCGTGACAGTGCTGGAGCAGACCAGCGCGCGGATTCTGACGCCTGCCCAGATCGACCGGCCATGCGGCTGGGTGGTGTGTGACGCTTCCTTCATTTCCCTGCGCAAGGTGCTGGAAGTACCGCTCAATCTTGCTGCGCCGCAGTGCCATCTGGTCGCGCTGATCAAGCCGCAGTTCGAGGTCGGCCGCGTTGAAGTGGGCAAGGGCGGGGTGGTGCGCGACGAAACGCTCCACAGCCGGGTGTGCGATGAAGTGCGCGAATGGCTGGCCGGGATCGGCTGGCAGGTGGATGGTATCGTGCGCAGCCCGATCACCGGGCCGGAAGGCAATGTGGAATTCCTGATTCATGCGCAGCGCGGGTGAGGGGGCAGCCGATGATTAAGGAGATTGGCCGGGCGGTGCCATTTCGGGAAAGGTCCAAAGCGCAGGTTGCGCGCCCGCCATGTCGCCAATTATGTCATCACCACTATCGCTGCTGCCTGAATTGTATAGGATAGATATATGAACGTCATTGCTTCCCGCAGTCAGCTTCGTGCCAGTTTCCTGCGCTGGGCATTGGTAATGGTACCAGCGGTGCTGTTGCTTGGTTTCCTGGCCGGGCAGCTGGGCGGCGATGCCAACAGCGCATGGTTTCAATCGCTGGACAAACCGGCGATTTTCCCGCCGCCGATCTGGTTCGGCATTGTCTGGAGCATCCTGTACATCATGCTCGGCTTTGTCCTGGCACTGGTTTGCGCGGCGTGGGGTGCGCGCGGGCGGACTGCGGCAATCGTGGTGTTCCTGATCCAGCTTGGCGTAAACCTGGCGTGGACTCCGGTATTTTTCGGTCAGCACCAGATAACCTCTGCATTGATCCTGATCGCGGTGCTGGATGTGCTGGTGATCATCACCATCGCACTGGTATGGCGCGTGCGCAAACTGGCGGCGGTGTTGATGCTGCCCTATCTTGCATGGATATTGTTCGCGACCGTGCTCAATTACGAATTCCTACGTCTCAATCCCGAAGCCGACGGCACGCAAGCCAGCGGCGCGGTGCAGCGGATGGAGCTGTGAGGGGCTGGACAAACACATCAACCCATCCCATCTGAATGTGATGCAAAGCCAGAATCCCTTTATCGCCGATTTCGTCAAACTCGCCAACGGTGCTGCCGGTACCTTTGCCGGCATGACCCGAGAGGCGCGCGAAAGCGCGCGGGAACGGTTGAAGGAAGCGATGGGCGGGCTTGATTTCGTCAGCCGCGAGGAATTCGACGCGGTGAAAGAAATGGCTGCCAAGGCACGGGAAGAAAACGAAAAGCTCAGCGAACGGCTGGCGGCGCTTGAGGCGAAAGCGAAGTAGGTTTCTCACGCATAGGCGCTAAGGCGCTAAGGTAACTTTGGGATTCACACGAAGGCACGAAGGCACGAAGACGCAGTGTTTGCGGCAAGGCCGCTTTTGAACTTCGGGGGAAAAATTATCACTGCGGTTTCGCCGCGAGCCAGCCCTCTTCGTGTCTTCGTGTCTTCGTGTGAGAAAATCCTACGCGCCTTTGCGCCTTTGCGTGAATGAACTTACACCAGCCCCATGAACCTGCGCGCCCCCGCCATCATCCTGTCTGCCCGGCCGCACGGTGAAACTGCGGTCATTGTCCGGGTGCTGACCCGGGCGGAGGGGATGGTTGCCGCCTATGTTGCGGGCGGGCGCGGGCGGACCCTGCGCCCGGTGGTGATGCCGGGCAATCTGGTGGCGGCGGACATCCGTTCGAAATCCGATACGCAATTGCCTTTTGCCAGGCTGGAACTGGTCCAGAGCCGCGGGCCGTGGCTGTCCGAACCGCTGCCCGCAGCGGCGATTTCATGGGTTTGCGCGCTCAGTGCCACCGTGATGCCGGAAAGGAATCCCTATCCGGGCCTTTATTCTGCCTTGTCGGCTTTGTTGGATGCAATCTGCAATGCACCATCCGCGCGGGGGTGGGCAGAAGCGCTGGTTACCTACGAAATGCTGGTGCTGCGCGAACTGGGCTATGGCGGCAGTGCGCGCCCGGACAGCGCGGATTTCGCAGCGGTGATGGCGGCGTTCGAGGCGCTGGCCCAGCCGATCGAACACTACCTGCTTGCCGACCGCAAAGGCGATGTTATGGCGGCCCGCACATTGCTGGGCGCACGGCTCGCCCGGATCAGCGACCAAGGATAAGCGCATGAAAGTGGCAATTTTCCCCGGTGACGGGATTGGCGTGGAAGTTACCGCCCAGGCCGTCAGGGTGCTCGAATCGCTCGGTCTGCCGGGGCTGACCCTGTTCGAAGGCGATGTCGGTGCAGCGGCATACCGCCGCCACGGCCGTCCGCTGCCCGCAGAAACGCTCGCCATGGCCAGGGCCTGCGATGCGATTTTGTTCGGCGCGGTAGGCGATCCATCGTGTGACGCCCTGGAACGGCATTTGCGGCCCGAACAGGCGGTGCTGGGCCTGCGCGCGGAGCTGGGCCTGTTTGCCAATCTGCGCCCAGCAAAGACCTTTGCCGGGCTGGAGGACATGTCCGCGCTGAGGCCCGAAATCGCCCGTCAGATCGATTTGCTGATCGTGCGCGAGCTGAACGGCGATGTCTATTTCGGTGACAAGGGGATGCGCACAACAGCCACTGGCGAGCGCGAAGGGTGGGACATGATGTCCTATTGCGAAAGCGAGGTTCGCCGGATCGCCCATATCGGATTTCGGGCCGCGCAGGGCAGAAATCGCCGCCTGACCAGTGTGGACAAGGCCAATGTGCTGGAAACCAGCCAGCTGTGGCGCGATGTGGTGATCGAAGTTTCGGCCGAATATCCTGATGTCACGCTCGATCATTTGTATGTCGACAATGCCGCGATGCAATTGGTCCGGGCACCGGGCCAATTCGATGTGGTGGTCACCGGCAATCTGTTCGGCGATATATTGTCCGATCAGGCCAGCATGTGCGTCGGCTCCATCGGCCTGCTCGCCAGCGCATCGCTGGGCGAGCGGATGACGGAATATGGCACATTTGGCCTGTATGAACCGATCCACGGCAGCGCGCCGGATATTGCGGGGCAGGGCATCGCCAATCCGATGGCCGCGATCCTGTCCGCCGCGATGATGCTGCGCCATAGTTTCGGGCGCGATGCGGAGGCGATGCGGATCGAAGCTGCGGTCGCGCGGGCACTGGCAGACGGTATCCGAAGCGGTGATCTGGGCGGCACTATGGGCACCGCTGCAATTGGCGATGCCGTGCTGGAGCGGCTGTGAATTATGAAGACACCACCCCCCAACCCCCTCCTCTGAAGAGGAGGGGGAGCAATAGGGAAGCCCCCTCCTCTTCAGAGGAGGGGGTTGGGGGTGGTGGACCCAAAGAGGGGGTTGGGGGTGGTGGCAACACGCTCCGCCTCGCCATTATCCTGCCCACCCTCAACGAACGCGATAATCTCGCCCCGCTGGTCGAACGGATCGATGCGGCGCTCTGCGGTATCGGCTGGGAAGCGATTTTCGTGGATGACAACAGCGCCGATGGCACGGCGGACGAGGCGCGCAGGCTGGCACAGGCCGATCCGCGCGTGCGGGTGATCCAGCGGATCGGACGGCGCGGGCTGGCCTCTGCCGCGATCGAGGGTATGTGCGCCACCGCCGCGCCCTATGTGGCGGTGATGGATGCCGATCATCAGCACGATCCCGCGCTGCTGCCTGCAATGCTGGAGGCGGTTGAAGGCGGGGAATGCGATGTAGCGGTGGCATCGCGGTTTGTCGCCGGGGGCAGTGCGCGGGGCCTTTCCAGCGATCGGCGCGAGACGGGGTCGGACCTCGCCAACCGGTTGGCGCGCAGGTTGACCGGGGTTGAACTGAGCGACCCGATGAGCGGATTTTTCCTGACCGGTACCGCCCGCGTACGGGCGCTGGCGCCGCGCCTGTCGGGCATCGGGTTCAAACTGCTGCTGGATATTCTGGCCACTTCCCGCCCGCCGCTGGTGGTGCGGGAATTCCCGCTGCAACTGGCGCCGCGCCGCGCGGGGGCGAGCAAGCTGGACCGCGCGGTGGCATTCGAATTCCTGGTCGGGCTGTATGAACGCAGTTTCGGGCGGATCATCCCGGTCCGCTTTGCCCTGTTCGGCACCGTCGGCGGGGCGGGTG
>JAGXGU010000069.1 GCA_024636575.1 Altererythrobacter sp. | reverse complement strand
GCTTTGATCCAAGCCACCGGCGCGCATCAGGCAGGAATAGGCACACCGTTGCAGCGACGGCCAGGAGATTGGCTGCCACGACCACTGCGATCTCAACGCCTGACTGCACGGCGATGCCGCGCGGCAATGCGGACAGCCCCAGCAGGACGATCACGACCAGGATCCACTTGGCAACCGCGTTCGCCCGCCGTGCAATGAGATAGTAAAGCGCCAGCAAAACGCCGACATATAGCACGGCGGTAGTCGTCAGGGTGTTCGCTCCCCAGCCCAGGGACACCATCGCGGCATCGCGTTTCATCTGGGCGAGAGTTTCGTCGAAGCCCAGATAAGCATCCAGCGCCGTCAGCAGAACCGAGACCAGGAACAGTCGCTCGAACAGAATGATTGATTTTGGCCGCATGGCGGGCCCTCCCCAAATGGCAATTGCGATCCTCTGTGACGGAATATCGCGAAGGAAACAACGGCCTTCAAACAGCCTGTGCAGCTGTCTCTACAGCGGGGTGAAATCCAGCCCGATATCGGCCGCGGGCGCGCTTTGGGTCAGGCGGCCTACCGAGACATAATCGACCCCGCTTGCGGCCTTGGCGGCAATGGTGTCCAGATTGATCCCGCCCGATGCTTCGGTCGGGACGCGCCCGGCGACCAAGGCCACGGCCTCGCGCAGCACCTCTGGTTCCATATTGTCGAGCAGCAGACGGGTGGCCCCCGCTGCCAGCGCCGGTTCGATCTGGTCGATCCGGTCAACCTCGCAAATGATATGCGTAACCCCGGCGTCAACCGCGCGGCGCACCGCTTCACCCACCGCTCCGGCGACGAGAACGTGGTTGTCCTTGATCATGGCGGCATCCCACAGGCCCATCCGGTGGTTCGCACCGCCGCCCATGCATACCGCGTATTTTTCCAGATAGCGCAGGCCGGGGATAGTCTTGCGCGTATCGAGCAAGGTGCAATCGGGATTGTTCCGCCCAGCATGCATCGCGTCCACATATTCACGCGTCATGGTGGCGATGCCGGACAGATGCTGGACGGTGTTGAGCGCGCTGCGTTCCGCTGTCAGCATCGCCCTTGCATTGCCCGATAGCCGCATCAGATCGCTGCCCGCGGGCACCTGCGCGCCTTCGGGGACCAGGATTTCGATCGCCATGTCAGGCTGCAGACTGTGGAAAAAAGCCTCCGCCAGCGGCAACCCGGCGACAGTGATCGCATCGCGGCTGTCCATCACGCCGGAAAACCGCGCATCGGCGGGGATCACGCTCTCTGAAGTAACGTCATGCCCGCCGCCGGGTATCCCCTCGCCCAGGTCTTCGGCCAGAGTATCGCGGACAAAACGGTCCAGGTCGAAGCCGGGGAGGGTGAATCTGGTCATGAAGCGTTCTTGGACGGTTTGCCGTTCGGGCTCAATATATTCTCTCGCGGCCAGTTGGCGCAGCCAACTGGCCGCGAGAGAAAATTAATGCACGAAGCGCGCCACCACATCGCGGTAGCTGCGCGAAACCTTTACCTCGGCACCTGAATCCAGCACCAGGAAGCATTCGCCATTGGTGTGCGGTTTTACCTGCCGTACCTGATCGAGATTGACGATGGTCGAGCGGTGGACGCGCTGGAACTTGCGCGGGTCCAGCCGCCGTTCCAGATCCTTCATCGTTTCGCGCAGGATCAGCGAATTGTCGCCGGTATAGATGCACATGTAATCGCCCGCCGCCTCGATATGTTCGATCGAACCGACTTCGACGCGGAAAATCTGGCCGCGATCCTTCACGTTGATCAGTTTTTCGAACCGTTCGGTTGATTCCGCCTCCGCCTCGGCGAATTCCTCGGCGGCATCGGGGGCGACCTCGGCCAGCACGTTCATCAGATTGACCGCTTCTTCGGCAGAGCGTTTTTCGCTCAGGCGCACGCGCACCCGCTCGACCGTATCGGCCAATTTGTCGACATCCACCGGTTTCATCAGATAATTGACCGCATTGGCTTCGAATGCGCGGATTGCGTGTTCCTGATACGCGGTGACGAATACGAACAACGGCGGTTCGATATCCATCACGCCCTTGACCACGCCAAAGCCGTCAAAGCCGGGCATTTCAATGTCGAGAAACACCAGATCGGGTTTTTCCGTCTTGATCTTGCGGATCGCTTCGCGCCCGTTGGCGCAGGTTTCGATGATTTCGATGTCGTCAAAGGCTTCGAGCCGCAATTGCAGGCCCTGGATAGCCAGTTTCTCGTCATCGACGATGATTGTGCGGATTGTCATAGTTTCGATCCAATGGTGCGCTCAAGATTGGGGGCAGATGTTTGAGCGGCTTGTGAGGGGGCGCCGGATGGATTGGCAGCAGCCGGAATGGGGGGCTGTGTGGAGGATTTTGCCTGAACCTGAGGTGACGCGGCGGCCGGTGCAGGTGTCCCGGCCTGTTCGCTATCCAGCGTTTCGAAGGGTAATTCGATCACGACGGTGAACCCGCCTTCCGGCGGTGTCCGGATTTCAAACAGATGTTCATCACCATAAGCCTGTGCCAACCGATCTCGAATATTGGCAAGGCCGACTCCGGTGGATTGCGTCCGCCCTTGACCCGTCATTGCTCCGGGCAGGGTGTGGCGCTGGCCGGTTGCATTCAAGCCCGGACCGCTGTCCGAAACGGTGACCCGCAGCTTTTGTCCGATGATCCGCGCGGCGATGCTGATTTTCGCGCCTTCTTCCTGTTTCGAAACCGCATATTTGATCGCATTTTCAACCAGCGGCTGCAGCAGCATCGCGGGCAGCAATGCACCTTGCGCGGCCGGTTCGATCTGGAAATCGGTCCGCAACCGCTCCTCGAACCGCATCCGTTCAATGCCGAGATAGAGCTTCAACGTCTGGACTTCCTGATCCAGCGTGACCTTGCCGGTCGGCTGGGTCAGCAGCGTGTGGCGCAGGAAGGATGACAGCCGCGTCAGCATCGCATTGGCCGGCTCGGTCTGCTTCAACAGCACCAGCGTGCTGATCGAATTGAGCGTGTTGAACAGGAAATGCGGGTTCAGCTGATAGCGCAGCATGGCCAATTGCGCCGCTGTCGCCTGGGCTTCCAGCCGTTCCAGCCGGTCCGCCTGTTCTTCCACCTGCAAGAAGTAATTGATCGCGTAATACAATGCCGACCATGCGCCAAGCAGCGTCACATCGAGATAGAAATAGCCGAAAAACCGCTGCAGCAGGCCAATTTCGCGGTCCGGATAATACAGGCTGATCACCCAGCTATCGAGGAAGGCATAGGACCCCACGCCGACCGCCAGCACCAGACCCGTCACGCCCCAGGTGACCAATGGCTTGCGGTTGATCAGCATCTTGTAGATGACCGACAGGATCAAGCTGATGGAAAAACCGGTGATCGACCCGATCAGGATCAGGATCAGGAAATCCCACGGCTGCGAATTGACCAGCGCCGAAGCCCCGCGAAACAGGGTGACGCCGACCCAGCCAGCGATCTGGAGATACCAGAAAGCGCGGTTCTTGTTCCGGAAAAACGGCGTCGGGCGGAAGGGCAGCATAGCCATGGTCGGACCGGCTTAGCCGATTTTTCGGGATTTCGTCAGATTGTTTTGCGCAGGCGCCGAGTTGCGGTAGCATGGCGTCCGAGGAGAGTAGCCATGGGCGTAGAGCAGAAAGTTTCGGCGGGGTCGAAAAACACCGGTGAAGGCGGTGTGCCGCAGCGCGCGAAATTTCGCGAGATGAAGGAAGGCACCGCCGAAGACTGGGCGCTGATTGCCAGCCATTTCCGTGAATTTGCCGGCGGTGTCGCAGGCCGGGTGCTTGATCATTTGCGCCTGCTCGACGGGGATTTTGGCGGATTTCCGATCGACCGGCTGCAGCATTCGCTGCAAACCGCGACTCGCGCGCACCGTGATGGGCGGGACGAGCAATATGTGGTGATGGCGCTGCTGCATGACATTGGCGATACGCTAGGTAGTTTCAATCATCCCGATGTTGCTGCAGCGATCCTCAAGCCGTTCGTGCGCGAGGAATTGCACTGGACCTGCAAGCATCACGGCCATTTCCAGGGCTATTACTATTTTCATTATCTCGGCATGGACCGCGAATCGCGCGAACAATTCCGGGGCAACCCGCATTTCGAAACCTGCGCCGAATTTTGCGAGAAATACGATCAGGCGGCGTTCGATCCTGATTACCGGAGCGAGAGCCTGGAATTCTTCGAACCGATGGTTCGCCGCGTGATGGCGCGGCCGCTGGCAACGCTTTATTCGATGGGCGAGGATGAGGCGGCGGAGTAAGCGGCTGCCGGGATATCCCGCACAAAATCTAATGCCCAATCTGCGCCGCCGTGCGCGGCTGTACTGCGCTGGATCAGGGGCAATTCCGCGCCGATGAAGCCTGCCCGCTCGTCCCACCCGTCATGGGTGCGGCTCCTGAACAATCCGCCGTCATTGCCCGGGCCCCATTCGCGCATGAATCGCGCGCCTGCCGCTGGATCGTAGCCGCCATTGGCCAGCAGCCACGGCATCAGCCGGTCCGCCTCGCGCTCGGTCATGCGGATGTGGCTCTGGCTGCGGCCATTTGCATCCAGCCATGCCGGATGGCCCATTAGATTATGCGCAAATTCATGCGCGATGGCTGCGGCCAGTAATTCTTCCTGATAGGCAAACCCGGCGAAATCCGATCCGATTGCCACCCGCGCGCCATTGGCGGAAGCACGCCGCGATCCCGCGATAACTTCGAAATTGGTGGCGCAGGCGGCTCTTCCAACCAGGGTCGAGACAATCGGAGCGCCCTCCGCGCTGCGCCAGGCAATTTTTACCTCGCCGCGTGCAACCAGCGCCTTGTCGAGTTTGCGGTGGAGTTCGGCCAGCCTTTGCCAGCGCTCCTTGCCCGCCGCAGGCAGGCCGCGCATCGATTGCCCATCAATCGCCAGAATTTCGGCAAAGACCGGCAATCCGGCTTGTTCCACAGGCGAACCCGCCGCGCGTGCCTGTACCGCGATATCGCCGGACAGTTTCATTGCGCGGCGCACTGCATCGGGGCGAACAAAGGCGGCGACATCCTGCAGCAGCAGGCCGATCGCCGGGCGCGTGTCCGTGCAAAATGGGGCATTGCCGGTGACCAGTTTCCAGCCGATAGACTGAACCAGCTCGTCGCGCTGTTGAAGCGTGTTCAGGCCCGAAGATATGTCCTCAGCGGCGAATGCAGGCGGCGTTATCACGGCGGCAAGCAAAACTGCCCCAGCGCCAGCACCAGATAATGCGCGCCGTAATTTTTGTGCGCCGCGCCATACCGCCGCGCGCATCACTGGGCCTTGGCTGCGTCGACCGCTTCCTGCAAAGCGTCGAAACCGATCGCCCCTTCGAACGCCTGCCCGCCAACCACCCAGCTGGGGGTTCCGCTAAATCCGATCTGTCTCGCCAGTTCGGTGTTTTTCGCCAGTTCGGCTTGCGCCTGGGAAGAAGTCACGAATTCGCGGGCCTTGGCCATATCCAGCCCGACCTCCGCAGCGGAGGCGGCGATGGCCGCGTCGGTTGGTGCGCCCTTGGCAAACATGGCCCTGTGGAATGCGGGGTATTTCCCCTGTTCGGCGGCAGCCAGGGCCACCAGCGCCGCCTTGTCGCTGCCTTCGAAAATCGGCCATTCGCGGATCACGACGCGCAGGTCCGGATTTTCCTGCACCAATTTCGCGACATGTTCTTCGCTCATCCGGCAATAGCCGCAGGCATAGTCGGTAAATTCAACCAGCGTGACCGACCCGTTCGGATTGCCGAATTCGGCGCCGGGGAATGGAGTTTTGACCTGTTCTTCGATGCCCGTCAGCTTTTCCGCATTTTGCTGCTGCTGGTAGCGTTCGGCCATTTGCGGCAGCAGGTCGGGATTTTTGAGCAGATATTCGCGCGTCTGGCTGTCTCCCAATCCGCTGGCTGACCACACGGCGGCGCCGGTGAAGCCGAAGATCAGGGAGATCAGGGCGGTAAACGCTATCGAGCGAATGGATATCTGCATCTGCAAGTCGCTACCGGCGCTTGGCCTGTCTTTCAAGCTCGGCGCGTGCCTGCATGGCGATATCCTGCGCCCGGATCCAGTCCGGCGAACCGGCAGGCAGCCCCGCCTCGGCCCCTTGCGCACTGCGCATGGCCTCGGCGTAATTGCGGCGCATTACCTGTTGTTCGGCGCTGGCAAGCAATGCGCGGGGGATGTCACCTTCCGCCGCATAGACCACGCCCAGCTGATACCAGGCGAAGGGATTATACCGGTCCCGGGCCACCGCCAGGCGCAGCACCCGCTC
>JAGXGU010000068.1 GCA_024636575.1 Altererythrobacter sp. | reverse complement strand
GGAAATCGAAGTTGACGGCCTGCCGCCATCCCGCGTGCCCCTGGTGACGGCTGCCGCGGTCGAAAAAGCCGGTGTGTGGCGGCGATTTGTGAATGGATTGATGGGAATATTTACGTGAAGCGGGGTATGTTTATCGCGCTGGAAGGTGGGGAGGGGACGGGTAAATCAACCCAGGCCCGTTTGCTGGCCGCTGCGCTGGAGGCACTCGAGCGCAATGTCGTCGTGACACGTGAACCCGGCGGAACTGCGGGCGCAGAGGCAATCCGCGGCCTGCTGCTGTCACCGCCCGGAGAAGGATGGGGGCCGCGCGCCGAAGCACTGCTGTTCGCGGCCGCGAGGTCAGATCATGTCGAGAAATTGGTCCGGCCCGCGCTGCACGCAGGAAACTGGGTCGTTTGCGACAGATTCCTCGATTCAAGCCGGGCCTATCAAGGGGGCGCTGGCGGATTGGGTGATGCGGCGATCATGGCGCTGCACGATTTCGGCAGCGAGGGTCTGCGCCCCGATCTGACAGTTCTGATCGAAGTTTCCCCTGATGCGGTCACGGCCCGTCTGGCAGAACGCGATATGGGCGTTGCCGATGCGATTGGCGGGCGCGATGCCAGCTACCATGCGAAGGTTGCGGACGCTTTCGGGCACGTCGCATCATCGGAACCGGACCTGTTCGTGACCGTCAATGGGCAGGGCACGCCGGACGAGGTCCACCGCCGGATCATGGCGGCGCTCGCCCCTTTGTTGGAAAACGCGGCATGAACCAGATGATTGGCCATGACGAACCGTGGCGCGAATGGCGCGATGCGATGGCGGGGCCGCGGATGCATCACGCATGGCTGCTGACGGGCAAGAGCGGCCTGGGCAAAATGCACTTCGCCCTTGCCGCCGCACGCGAATTGGTGGCCGCCGCCGGGGTGCATCAACCGGCGGGCGATCATCCGGATATCCATATCCTGACTCATCTGCCCAAGGACGAAAAGGAAGAGCGAAAGAAGGCCGACGGCAAGCCGTTCGAACTGAAACGCAACATTTCCGTCGCCCAGATCCGGGCTATGCAGCAGCGGCTGAACACACGCCCGACCCTTGGTGATCGCCGCGCGATCATCATCGATCCGGCTGACGATATGGAAAAAGGCGCATCCAACGCGCTGCTCAAAAGCCTGGAAGAACCGCCACAAGGGACCTTTTTCCTGCTGGTGGCGCATCGCCCCGCCCGGCTTCTGCCGACCATCCGATCGCGCTGCCGGACATTGCGTTTTCCGATAGTGGGCGATGACCAAATGGCGATGCTGCTATCACGCGAAGTTCCGGAAGCGGACCGGGCTGCGCTGGATGCCGCGATCGCAGCCGCCAATGGATCACCCGGCGCTGCGCTGGATTTCATCGTCCGTGACCTTGGGCCGCTCAATGCAATCATGCAGCGGATTGCCCGGAATGGCGATCCGGATTTTACACTGCGGGGCCAATTGGCCGACGCAATCGGGACGCGTCCCGACCGTGCGCGGCTGCAGGCCGCACTGGACCTTGCCAGAGCCGTTATCGGCGGCATGGCGCAGGAATGCGCAGGCGACCAGATCCCTGCCATGGCAGAGGCCCATGCTCAATTGGTCACGCTGACCGGCCAGGCGTCCACGTATAATTTCGATGCCGGATTGCTGGTAATGGAAATCGGCAGCTTGCTTGCCTCTGCGGCCCCCCCTAGGGAACGCGCCCATGCCTGATCCATTCTATGTCACCACCGCGATCTCCTATCCCAACGGTCGCCCGCACATCGGCCACGCTTATGAAGCGATTGCGGCCGATGTTATCGCCCGTTTCCAGCGCCTGCGCGGCCGGGAAGTCCGGTTCCAGACCGGGACCGACGAACATGGCCTGAAAATGCTCCGCAAAGCAGAGGAGCAGGGCCGGTCCGCACGCGAATTGGCGGATGAAATGTCCGGCTATTTCAGAGATATGTGTGACGGACTTGGTATCAGCTATGATCGGTTCATCCGCACCGTTGATAAAGACCATCACCGCGCCAGCCAGGCCTTGTGGCAAGCGATGGAGGCGAACGGCGACCTTTATCTCGACCGCTACGAAGGATGGTATTCCGTCCGCGACGAAGCCTTTTACGACGAAAGCGAACTGATCGGGGAAGGGGACAACAAACTGTCCCCGCAAGGCACTCCGGTTGAATGGACGGTAGAGGAGAGCTTGTTCTTCCGGCTGTCAAAATACCAGGATAAATTACTGGAACTGTTCGAGAAGAATCCGGAATTCCTGAAACCGGACAGCCGCCGCAATGAAATGATCGCCTTCGTTTCCGGCGGCCTGCGCGACCTGTCGGTTTCGCGCACCAGCTTCGATTGGGGCGTGAAAGTGCCCCAGGCGGATGGTGGTGCCGATAAAGGTGAGGGCGCCCATGTCATGTATGTATGGGTCGATGCGCTGACCAATTATCTCACCGGCCTCGGCTATCCCGACCAAACCGAACTGATGACCAAATTCTGGCCCGCAGACCTGCATCTGATCGGCAAGGATATCGTCCGGTTCCACGCGGTCTATTGGCCCGCATTCCTGATGAGCGCCGGCCTGCCGCTGCCCAAGCAGGTGTTCGGACACGGTTTCCTGCTCAATCGGGGTGAAAAGGAGTCCAAATCGCTTGGCAATGTGACCGATCCAATGGCGTTGGCCGAGAGGTTCGGGGTCGACCCGCTGCGCTATTTCCTGATGCGCGAAGTCGCGTTCGGGCAAGACGGCAGTTATTCGCCCGAAGCCATCGTAACCCGCGCCAATGCAGAATTGGCCAACAGCTTCGGCAATCTTGCGCAGCGCAGTTTGTCCATGATTTTCAAGAATATGGATGGCGAGTTAAAGATTGCAGCGCCCCATGCGGATGACAGCGCGCTGGAAAGCCTGGTCCGCAACGCATGCGTGAACGAGCTGCCGCTTGAATTCGAAAATCTGAATTTCTCTGTCGGACTGGAAGCATGGATGCGGGCAGTATTTGCATGCAACCAATATGTGGATGACCAAGCCCCATGGGCGCTGCGCAAGGAAGATCCCGCGCGGATGGAAGCGGTGCTGATGACTCTGTTTCGCAGTGTCCGTATGTTGGCCATCGCGGTGCGCTGCGTCGTGCCGACATCTGCCGACCGCTTGCTCGACCAGATGGGTATCGGGCCCGATGCACGCGACTTTGCGGCACTGGACGGTGGCGACTGGTTCACGGATCTTGCCGCCAGCGGCTTCAGACTTGAAAAGCCGGAAGGCGTTTTTCCGAGACTGGACATGCCTGAGAGCGAGCCTGCATAATGCTCATCGATAGCCATTGTCACCTGCAATACAAAGGCGTGGTCGAGGATCAGCAAGGCGTGCTGGAACGTGCGCGCGCGGCAGGTGTGCGTGGTTTTCTCAATATTTCCACCAAACAAAGCGAGTGGGATAACGTCATCGCCACGGCGGAGCGTGAGCCCGATGTCTGGGCCAGCGTCGGCATTCATCCGCATGAGGCCGATGCCCACGCCGATCTTGGTGCGGATGCCCTGCGGACGGCCTCTGACCACCCGAAAGTGATCGCAATCGGGGAAACCGGGCTCGACTATTACTACGACAAATCCGACCGCGAAGTGCAGAAGGCGCTGTTCCGGATGCATATCGGCATCGCGCGCGAAACCGGCTTGCCAATCATCATCCATACCCGCGATGCGGAGGATGATACCGTCGGCATTCTGACCGAGGAAATGGAGGAGGGCGCCTTTCCCGCATTGATCCATTGTTTCACGGCGTCCGCCGCATTTGGGCATAAGGTGCTGGATCTGGGGCTGACGATCTCGCTTTCGGGTATCGTGACGTTCAAGAATGCCAAGGAACTGCAGGAAATCGCAGCGAAATTGCCGTCAGACAGGTTGCTGGTCGAAACCGACAGCCCATTCCTGGCGCCGGTCCCATATCGTGGCCGCCCGTGCGAGCCGGCCTATGTCCGCAGTACGGCAGAATTTGTGGCAGAGCTTCGCGGGGAAAGTGTCGAAGCTCTGGCAGGATACACGACGCGCAATTTCTACGCCTTGTTTTCGAAGGCGGCGGCATGAAATTGGTGATGCTGGGTTCGGGAACCTCCACCGGTGTCCCGCGGATCGGCAATGATTGGGGGGACTGCGACCCGGCCGAGCCCAGGAACCGCCGCACCCGTGTGTCGATCCTGGTTGAAAGCAAGGAAGGCAAGCGGCTGTTGGTCGATACTTCCACCGATTTGCGCCAGCAATTGCTCGCCAATAATATCGACCGGATCGACGCGGTGTTCTGGACCCATGATCACGCCGATCATTGCCATGGAATCGATGATCTGCGGCCGCTGAGATATGGCCGCAGCGGCGCAATTCCAGGCTTTGCAGGCCAGGAAACCGTGCGGCGCCTGCGGCAACGGTTCGATTATGTCTTTGCCGGTCAGCACGGCTACCCAACTATCGTGAACCTTGAAACGCTGGATAATGTCCGGCTGTGCATGGGATTTTCCGTGCGCTGGTGCATCATGCCGCATGGCCCGGCGAAAAGCACCGCGTTTCTGTTTGATGCTGACGGGTTTTCAATTGGTTACGCGACGGATTTCAGTGCGATTACACCCGAAATGGTCAATCTGCTTGAAGGTTGCGACTTGCTGGTGACCGATTGCCTGCGCCGCGAATCGCATCCGACGCACGCCAATCTTGCCATGGCGCTGGACTTGATCGCGCGCACAGGTGCGAGACGCGCCGTGCTGAGCCATCTCGACAAAAGTATGGATTATGCCAGTCTGTCAGCGGAATTGCCGGACGGTGTCCTGGTCGGTTATGACGGGTTGGAGATTGAATTGTGAACGAATTTGATACCGTCCAACTGATATCCTTGTTCGGTTTTCTGGTGCTGGCTGGCAGCGCGCTGGCCGGACAGCGACTAAACTGGAAGAAGGGTCTGGTCATGGCACTGACATGGGCGGGCATCTTTGTGATGGTTTTCCTTTTCATCAGTCTGGTGGCCGGGTGAGAGAGTCTGCCCCCACGCATGTGATTATATTTAACATAATATATATTATCATTCCAGTATCCTTGGTGAAATGACCTTCGGTCTCGATCGCCTCCTCCGCATCATGGCCACCTTGCGCGATCCGCAGGATGGATGTGAGTGGGATTTGGCGCAGAATTTCAAATCCATCGCGCCGTACACTATCGAAGAAGCCTATGAAGTCGCGGACGCGATAGACCGCGGCGCGATGGATGATCTGCGTGATGAATTGGGCGACCTGCTGCTCCAGGTCGTATTCCATGCGCGCATGGCCGAAGAAGCAGGACATTTCAGCTTCGGCGACGTTGCAGCCGCCATAAGCGACAAGATGGAAGCCCGCCATCCGCATATCTTCGGCGGGCAAAGCGGCACCATGGGCGAAGTGCGGTGGGAGGCTCTGAAGGCCGCCGAACGCGAAGCCAAAGGTGAAATCAGCTCCATGGACGGCGTCGCCCGCGCTCTGCCGGCCTTGCTCCGCGCTGAAAAACTGCAACAGCGGGCCGCCCGTGACGGCTTCGATTGGCCGGACACGCAAGGCCCTGCAGCGAAGGTCGCCGAAGAGGCGCTGGAATTGGCCGAAGCATCTGCCGACAAGCAAGTCGAGGAGGCCGGCGACCTGCTATTCGCTGCGGTAAACCTGGTCCGAGCCTATGGCATCGCCCCGGAAGATGCATTGCGAGCGGCCAATGACAAATTCGAACGCCGCTATCGCGCAATGGAGGTGC
>JAGXGU010000067.1 GCA_024636575.1 Altererythrobacter sp. | reverse complement strand
TTCCTGCAGTAACCCAGCGCAAGAACAAGTCCGACGGGCTGGGTCTTGCCGCCGGGGTGGCGATTGTCGGATTGATCGGCGCGGTTACTCTGTGGAGCATGAATACTGCAAGGATTGCCGAGCCGGAAGGCGTCGGCAATCCACAAATCAATCCCGCGCCGCCAGCTGCGCAGCCGATTGCACCAACCGCAGAAATCGCCCCGCAACAACAGATCATGCCGCAGCCCGACCCTGCTCCCGCGCCGGTCTATGCCAACCAGCCCGTGTCCGTCCCCGGAATCTCGGTCAATCCCTATGCCAGCCCGACCGTAGTCTTCGATGCCAGCGGCCTGCCCGTGCCCCTGGTCACTGCGCCAGCACCCGGGGCGAACGCGCCGGGCGGTGCAGCGGGTGGGAGCCCGGCCAGTGATTTCGCCAACCGGATTGGCGGGGTGGGCGGCGCAACAGCGCAAGCCACTGCGATGAGCAATCCGCAGACAACGGTAACCCAGGGCACGCTGATTCCGGCGATCCTCGAAACCGCGATCGAAACCGATGTGCCGGGTTTTGTCCGCGCGGTGGTCAGCCAGGATGTTCGCAGTTTCGATGGCAAGAATGTGCTGGTACCGCGCAGTTCGCGGCTGATCGGGCAATATCAGTCCGGCCTGCAGGGCGGGCAGAAACGTGCCTATGTCATCTGGACCCGGCTGATCCGGCCCGATGGCGCATCGGTTAATCTGGCATCGCCCGCAGTCGGCTTTGACGGCACGACCGGGCTGGCAGGTGATGTAAACAGCCATTTCTTCAAACGCTTCGGTTCCGCGATGCTGCTGTCCGTAATCGGCGGGCTGACCGCGGTTGCATCCGGCGGTACTTCGGTGATCCTCGGCGGCGGACAGAGCGCAGCCTCTACCGCGCTGCAGCAGGACGGCCAGATCAGCCCGACGGTGCGCGTCCGGCAGGGCGAACCGATCCGCGTTTTCACCGCGCGCGATCTCGATTTCTCTCAGGTTTCCGGCCGGTGAACTGATGAGCGCCGATATCCACCCTTTCCAGCCCGAGGATGAGCGGGCGGCGGCTGCGCTGGCGGAACGTAGCGTCTATCTCGATGCTTATCTGGCGCCGTTTCGCCAATGGCTGGACCGGGATACGGTGACCGAAATCATGGTCAACCGTCCTGGCGAAGTGTGGATCGAAGACGCCGCATCGCCCGGTATGCAGCGGCTGGAAGTGCCGGAGATCGATGACCGGCTGATCCAGCGGCTCGCAGAACAGGTTGCGCGGGTCAGCCATCAGGGGATCAACCGCGAACACCCGCTGCTGGGGGCAACCCTGCCTGCCGGGCCCGGCCAGACCGGTGCGCGCGTCCAGTTTTGCGGACCGCCCGCCGCGCGCAAGCATTGGGTGATGGCAATCCGGCGGCACCGCCGGCTCGACTTGCCGCTCGACGCCTATGATGCGGGGCCGCTGTCTGCGGCAGTCGCGCCGGCGATGCCCGATCCGCAAATGCAGCCGATTGCCTATCTGCGCAGCGCAATCCAGCAGCGCCGAACGATCCTGATTTCCGGCGGCACTTCCACCGGCAAGACGACCTTTCTCAACGCGATGCTGGGCGAGATTCCCAAGCACGAACGCGTGGTGTTGGTGGAAGATACGCCGGAACTGAAATTACCCGGCGCAAACGGCGTTGGTCTGGTCGCGGTCAAGGGCGAATTGGGCGAGGCTAAGGTTACCGCGAACGAATTGCTGCAGGCGGCGTTGCGCTTGCGGCCCGACCTGATTGTGCTGGGTGAATTGCGCGGCGCGGAAAGCGTCAGTTTTCTGCGGGCGATCAACACCGGCCATCCGGGAAGTTTTTCGACCATTCACGCCAACAGCCTGAACGGCGCGCTGGAACAATTGGCCTTGATGGTCATGCAGACCGGGATCGGCCTAACGCGGAGTGATACAATCGCCTATGCGGCATCGGTTATCGATGTATTCGTACAGCTGGGGCGTGACGGAAATGGCAAACGCGGGATTACCGAAATTGCGCAAAGCAGTGATCTGGTATGATGATCCGGGCGTACCGGCAAGTGTGACACTGTTGTGTCAACCGGCAGGTCATGATTTACAGGTGCCATGCAGCGCCCCAATCGTGGCCCCTTGTTTCCCCCCAGGAGTGGCGTGCATGCCGCGCAGGCAAAAACCATGAGCAGCGCCGCAATTCTTACTCAGGACGAAGATTCGCCGGTTCCGGCGGAGGACGCTTCGGCCACCTATGTGAACCGCGAACTCAGCTGGCTGGCGTTTAACGAACGGGTGCTGGCAGAGGCGCGCAATCCCAATTACCCGCTGCTCGAACGGCTGCGGTTCCTGTCGATTTCGGGCAGCAATCTCGATGAATTCATGATGATTCGCGTGGCGGGCCTGGTGGGGCAGGCGCAGCGCGGGATCGAGCGCCGGTCGATCGATGGACAGACCCCGACCCAGCAATTGGCGGCCATCCGCGAGCGGGTGGCCGGGCTGAATCGGGTCCAGCAGGAAAGCTGGCGCAGCCTGCAGGCCAGCCTCGCGGATACGGGCATCCATATCGCTGACGAACGGCGCATCAACGCCCGCGCTTATGCTTGGCTGAAGACCCATTTCCTCGATGAAATTGCCCCGGTCCTGACGCTGCAGGCGCTTGATCCGGCGCATCCGTTCCCCTTCGTTGCGAACCAAGGCATGGGGCTGCTGTTCACGCTCACCCGCATCCGCGACGGCGAACAGGTGGTGGAAATGATCCTGATACCCACCGGCGTGCCCCGCTTCGTCCGGGTGCCGGGGGATGAAGCGGTCTATATCTCCATCGAACGGCTGATTTGCCGGTTCGCCGACCATCTGTTCCCTGGATTTTCGATTCTCGGGGACGGCGCGTTCCGGGTGCTGCGGGATAGCGATATCGAAATCGAAGAAGAGGCGGAGGATCTGGTCCGTACCTTCCGCACCGCGATCCAGCGCCGGCGCCGCGGGCAGGTGATCCAGCTTGAAATCGAGGCTGATTTCGACCCGGTTGCCGAACAATTGCTGCGCGAACAATTGGGTGTACACGATGCGTCGATCGTCAAGACCGACGGGATGATGGGCGTCGCAGGGCTCAGCGATATCGTCGACGAGGATCGGCCGGATCTGAAATTCGCGCATTACAGCCCGCGCTATCCTGAACGCATCCTGGAACATGACGGTGATTGCTTTGCCGCGATCCGGGAAAAAGACATCATCATCCATCACCCCTACGAAAGTTTCGAGGTGGTGGTCGATTTCGTCCGTCAGGCCGCCGCCGACCCCGATGTGGTGGCGATCAAGCAGACCCTTTACCGCGCGGGCAACCAGTCACCGATCATCGCCGCGCTGATTGCCGCTGCCGAAGGGGGCAAATCGGTAACCGCCGTGGTCGAACTGAAAGCCCGCTTTGACGAGGAGCAGAATTTGCTGTGGGCCAGCCAGCTTGAACGCGCCGGCGTCCAGGTCATCTACGGTTTCGTCGACTGGAAAACCCATGCCAAGGTGTCCCTGGTGGTCCGCCGCGAAGAAGCCGGTTTTCGCACGTATTGCCACTTCGGCACGGGCAATTATCACCCGGTCACGGCCAAGATTTACACCGATCTCAGCTTCTTCACCGCCGATCCCAAGCTGACCCGCGATGCCGCGAAACTGTTCAATTTCGTGACCGGCTATGTCGAACCGCGCAAGACCGAGGGATTGGCGATATCGCCCATCGATCTGCGCGAAACGCTGTATGCGCATATCGACAAGGAAATCGAAAATGCGGGCAAGGGCAGACCAGCGGCAATCTGGGCCAAGCTGAATTCGCTGACCGACAAGGGCGTGATCGACCGGCTCTATGCCGCCAGCAAGGCGGGGGTGGAAATCCAGCTGGTGATTCGCGGCATCTGCTGTCTGCGCGCCGGGATCGAGGGGCTGTCCGAAAATATCCGCGTCAAATCGATCATCGGCCGGTTCCTCGAACACAGCCGGATCTGGGCTTTCGCCAGCGGTTTCAAGATGCCGGGGGAACGGGCGAAAGTGTTCATTTCCAGCGCGGATGCGATGTCGCGCAATCTCAATCGCCGGGTCGAAAGCCTGGTGCCTATCCGCAACCGGACGGTGCATGACCAGGTATTGCAGCAAGTATTGCTGGCCAATCTGCTCGACACCGAACAAAGCTGGGAACTGCAGCCGAACGGGAGTTACACGCGCATGGAACCGGGCGGGAAGCCGTTCAACTGCCACCGCTATTTCATGACCAATCCGTCGCTATCGGGCCGGGGTGACGCCCTGGAATTGGGCGGCGTGCCCGATCTGGCCTTGCGTAAAGGAGCTGTCTGATGCCGTTGAGGAGCAAGAAAGCCGACCGGGAAGGCAAGTTTTCCGGGAATACCGCGCAAAGGGCGATCATCGATATCGGGTCAAATACCGTCCGACTGGTTATTTATGGCGGGTCGCTCAGGGCGCCGATTACCTTGCTGAACGAGAAAGTCGTGGCGAAGCTCGGCCGCGACATTGGCAAGACCGGGCGGCTGGCGGATGCGGCGATTGATGTGGCGATGCGCGGTCTCGGCCGATTTGCCATTATCCTTGATGATCTGGCAATCCTGGATGTGGAAGTCGTGGCAACAGCTGCCGTGCGGGAGGCCGAAAACGGCCCGGAATTTCTCGATCAAGTCCGCGCCCTCGGCCTTGAGCCGCGCCTGCTATCGGGCGAGGAAGAGGCGCGCATCAGTGCCATGGGGGTGATCGGCGCGTTTCCCGATGCGTCCGGGGTGGTTGCGGATCTTGGCGGCGGCAGTTTGGAGCTGGTGCATATTACCAGGGGCGAATGCGGAAAGGGTACCAGCCTTCCACTGGGCACCTTGCGTCTGCCGCAATTGCGCGGCGATCAGGCAGACGGCACCAGGAAAGCCGCTGCTCAAGCGCTCAAATCTGCAAATTGGGACCAGCCTATCGATGGTCCGCTCTATCTGGTGGGTGGTACCTGGCGGGCGATAGCAGTCTATGCCATGCAGACGCAGGGGCACCCGCTGAGTGACCCGCACGGGCTGGAAATATCGCGGGCCGACGCGATCAAGCTGGCAAATGTGATTGCGGATTGTGATGCCGAACAATTGCGCCAGAACTCGCGTATATCGGCTCAGCGTTCCGCCACCATGCCTGATGCCGCGAGCCTCTTGATTGCGCTGCTCAAGAAACTTCAGCCAAGCAAGGTTGTATTTTCTTCATGGGGGCTGCGCGAAGGGCTGCTGTTTGACAGGCTCGCACCCTATGCGAAGAGCCAGGATCCCTTGTTGGCAGGCGTCGCGGTGTTTGCGGCGCAGCGCGGATGCCCCGCAACCTTGGCAACACGCGTTGCCGGGTGGACGGTGGACGCTTTGCCGCCGGGCTGGCAGGGATCCGAGCGATTGCGCCTTGCGGCCACCATGCTGTCGCTCGCATCGATGCAGACCGAACCCAACTTGCGCACTGGCGCGGCGATCGACTGGGCGCTGCACAAACGCTGGATTGCGCTGGATTCGCAGGATCGGGCGATGCTGGCTGCGGCGGTTTGCGCCAATGGCAACCAGTGCAACCTGCCCAATCGGATCGCCGCCCTTGCCCCGCCCGAACGGTTGGAAGTGGCGATTGTCTGGGGGCTCGCAATCAGGCTCTGCCGCCGTCTTGGAGTGCTGGCCCGGCGCACATTCTATGCCAGCAGCCTGGTCACCGAAGGCAACAAATTGGTACTGACGCTGGAACAAAGCCATGCCGGTCTGTTCGGCGTTGCCAACGAGAAAGATCTGCGCTTGTTGGCGGATCGACTGGGTTTGGAACCACAGCTGAATATCGTACCCGATGCCACGATCGTGCGCATATCGGACTATGTGTTCGACCAGATGCCGGCCGTCGCCTGATTACGGCGGCCTGATCAGAACGGGTGGTTTCTAACGTTCGGTCTTGGCAAAGGGGGAGAAATCGGTTTCCGTATCGAAAATCTCCACTCCTTCGCGCCGTTTCAGCCAGCCGACCACCGCGTAGGTGACCGGCGTCAACGCCGCTTCCCACGCCACCTTGATGGCCCATTGGGTGAAGATCACCTGGACCACCAAATCGTTGGTCCATCCCGCCACGCCGAGGAAGGCGATGGGATAGAACAGCGCGCTGTCCACGCCCTGTCCAAAGATGGTCGAACCGATGGTCCGGCTCCACAGCATCTTGCCCCGGGTCCAGATCTTCATTTTTGCCAGGACATAGGAATTGACGAATTCGCCCGCCCAGAAGGCGATGATCGATGCCATCACGATCCGTGGTACCTGGCCGAAAACCGCCTCGTAAGCGGCCTGGTTGCCCCAGTTCGCGGCGGGCGGCAGCGCGACCACCACCCACGCCATGAAGGCCATGAACAGCAGCGCGGCGAACCCGGCCCAGATGCAGCGGCGGGCATAGGCATAGCCATACACCTCGGTCAGCACATCGCCGATGACATAGCTGATCGGGAAGAACAGCACGCCCGCGCCAAAGGGCCACAGGCCGATGGCCGGCAGGTCGATCTCCGCAACCTTGCCCGCGCCGATCACATTGGACAGCAGCAGGATGGTGACAAAGGCCGCCAGAACGAAATCGAAATAGCGGAATTGCGGGTGGGAATCAGGCTGGTTCATCGCGGCAATGCGTATCCTGATTTGCCCAATCGGAAAAGCGCGCTATGGCGATGCCCGCGGCCCCAACCCCGCGCGCCCGTAGCTCATCTGGATAGAGCGCGAGACTTCTAATCTTGAGGTAGCTGGTTCGAGTCCAGCCGGGCGCACCATTTTTGTGGCGGGGTTTGAGGGTGGCGGCG
>JAGXGU010000066.1 GCA_024636575.1 Altererythrobacter sp. | reverse complement strand
GCCATAATCCCCAGAAATGCGCCGCAACCCTGCGCACACTGAAGCAGCATCCCGGCCGGGTGATCGTGTTCTTCCAGCCACATGGCTATGGCCCGCTGCGGCAGATGGGCGAGGAGCTGGCGGAAACCTTTGCGCGCGAATTAGACCCGGACGATATCTCCTTGATGTGCGACCCGGTGTATTTCGGCGGTACGGTGGATCGCAGCCAGGGCAGCGAACGGATCATCACGCTGATCGAGAACGCAGGCGGTACTGCGCAATACCTCCCCGCCAGAGAGGAATGCGCGGACCGCATCGTCCAGATCGCCGGGCCGGGCGACCGGATCGTGGTGATGGGTGCGCGCGATGATACGCTGACAGCATTCGCGCAGGGTATTCTGGAGCGACTGAACTAGAATGAGTTCCTGGGTGAATTAATGCGCTTCGACCTCGTGACCGATCTTCAGCACCTTGTGCAGCACGAACACGATCACCCCGCCGAGCAGCAAGCCAAAGATGCCCGAATAGATAGCCCCAGTCAGCCACCCCAATATGCCGGACAATGCGCCGGTCAGGCCTTCGACTGCATGTTGGACCGCGTGCATCACGTCGGCGGGCGCGTGAACGCCCAGTTCTTCCAGCCCGTGCAGCACAATCCCGCCGCCGACCCACAGCATCGCGATGGTGCCGATCATGGACAGCGCGACCAGCAATTTCGGCATCGCCAGCAGCAGCAATTTACCGATCGATTGTGCGAGGGTGGACGGCTTTTTCGCCAGATGCAGGCCGACATCGTCCATCTTCACGATCATGGCCACCGCGCCATAGACAACGAAGGTGATCCCGATGCCAACCACCGCCAGCACGCCGGCGCGAGTCACCAGCGATTCCGCCGCGACTTCGTTCAAGGTGATCGCCATGATTTCGGCGGACAGGATCAGGTCAGTGCGGATTGCGCCCTTGACCCGGTCTGTTTCGAATTGCGCAAAATCGGTGATCGGATCTTCCAGCGTCGCGCCATGTTTGGCGCCCCCCAGTTTCTCGATGATCTTTTCCGCGCCTTCATAACTCAGATAGGCCCCGCCAAGCATCAGGATCGGTGTAATCGACCACGGCAGGAAATAGCTGAGCAGCAGCGCGGCAGGCAGCAGGATCAGCAATTTGTTGATCAGGCTGCCCTTGGTAATCTTGTAGATTATCGGCAATTCACGGTCAGGCGTAAATCCGGTGACATAGGACGGCGTAACCGCCGCATCATCGATCACCACGCCGGCAGCCTTCGTCCCGGCCTTGGATGCAGCCATCCCGACATCGTCGATCGATGCCGCAGCCACCCGAGCGATAAGTGCAACATCATCGAGTAGTGCGACTAAACCACCTGGCACGTAAGATTCTCCTGCTGCGCGGCTGCTTTGTCGTCCCCACGCGCCCAACGCAAGGCCGATCAGTGCTTGCATTATACTGCTGACCGGCTATGAGCCCGCCTTCGCTGCCGCAAGGGAGTGAATTGAAGAAAGTCGGAGGGGCCCCGCAATCCCGCGGATCAGCCAGCGATCGACATTACAATGTGAAGGAAGCAAAGATGGCTCTATACGAGCATGTCTTTCTCGCGCGTCAGGATTTGAGCCAGGCTCAAGTTGATGCGCTGGCGGCATCAGCCACCGAAATCATCGAAGCGAATGAAGGCAAGGTTACCAAGACGGAAACCTGGGGCCTGAAGAACCTTGCTTACAAGATCGACCGTAACCGCAAGGCGCATTTCGTGCTGCTCAACATCGAGGGCCCCGGCTCCGTTGTGGCCGAACTGGAACGCCAGACGCGGATCAACGAAGATGTCATTCGTTACCTGACTGTCCGGGTTGACGAGCATGAAGAAGGCCCGTCTGCCATGATGCGCAAGCAGGACCGTGACCGCAAGAAGCGCACCGATCGTGAGGAACGTTACTGATGGCCCGTCCGTTTTTCCGCCGCCGCAAGAGCTGCCCGTTCTCGGGCAAAGGTGCCCCCGCCATCGATTATAAAGATGTGCGGTTGCTGCAGGGCTTCATGTCCGAACGTGGCAAGATCGTACCCAGTCGCATTACCGCCGTATCCGCCAAGAAGCAGCGCGAGCTGGCCAAGGCGATCAAGCGCGCACGCCAAATCGGCCTGCTGCCCTACCTCGTCAAGTAAGGGAGAAGTTCCATGGATATCATTCTCCTCGAACGTATCGAGAAACTCGGCACGATTGGTGACGTTGTTACCGTAAAAGACGGTTACGCCCGCAACTTCCTGCTTCCCAACAAGAAAGCCCTGCGCGCCAATTCGGCGAACAAGGCCGTTTTCGAAGCCAACCGGGAACGGTTGGAAAAAGAAAACGAAGTTCTTCGCGGCGAAGCCGAAAAGTCTGGCGAGAAGGTTGCCGGCGCCGAAGTGGTGCTGATCCGCGCATCTTCGAATTCCGGTCAGCTGTATGGCTCGGTTACCGTCCGCGACATCGTCGAAGGATTGGCCGCGCAAGGGCATGAATTGACCAAGAAAATGGTCATTCTCGAACATCCGATCAAGACATTGGGCGTGTTCGACGTCCGCGTTCGCCTCCACGCCGAAGTCGACGTGATGGTGAAAGCCAATGTCGCGCGTTCGGACGATGAAGCCGAACTGCAGCGCCAGGGCGTCGATGTCATGAAAGCCATGTTCGAAGTAGATCAGGCTGACGGCACCGGCGGCTTCACCGAAGCTGTCGACCCGACGCTCGAGCCGGGTGAAATTCCCGCCGACATGCTCGACGAAACCGGTGAAGAACAAGCAGAAGCTACGGAAGAAACCGAAGCCTAAGCCTTTCAGATCAATGAAACAGGGCGCTTCCCGCAAGGGCAGCGCCCTTTTTTGTGTGTTCATCGAACTGGGACTTTGAATTGTCGTGTTCGGCGCGCTATCTGCCGCAGATGGAATCAATCGAGAAAATTATCGACGAGCTGGAAACGCTCTATAATGCTGCGGTCGGGCGACTGCGCGCCGATGTCATCGCCTTCGGCCGTGACGGCACCCTGCCCCCGCAGGAACGGCGGACGGATGGCAGCTATGCCTATCCCGAACTGGTCATGCGCTTTACCGGCGGAAAGCAGCCGGAAGACCGAAGCCGCGCATTCGGCCGGCTGAACAGGCCCGGCATCTATGCCACCACAGTCACGCGTCCGCAGATGTTCGCGGACTATCTGACAGAGCAGCTGGAACTGATCGGGGCCGATTACGACATCGATCTGGAAGTGCGCGCATCGCGCCAGGAAATCCCCTTCCCCTATGTACTCGATGGCGCGATCGGGGCGGAACTGGCGGGGATCAGCCCGCAAACCCTGGCCCAGCATTTCCCTGCCACGGAACTTGCCGATATTGGCGACGAACTGGCCGACGGGATCGAGATCGACGCAATGAGCGGCCCGATCCCCCTATCGCTGTTCGACGGGCTGCGGACCGATTTCAGCCTGGCCCGGCTGGCACATTATACCGGGACCAGCCCGGATCATTTCCAACGTTTCATCCTGTTCACCAACTATCACCGCTATGTTGATGAATTCGTTGACTGGGCGGGCGAACAAGTGGGCAAGAACGGATATACTGCGCTGGCGGGTGCTGGCGGAATGTATCTGGAACAGCCGCTGGAAAATGCCCGCAACCATCTGTCCGATACCGCATGGCGGCGGCACCAGATGCCCGCCTATCATCTGATCGGCGAAGGGCGCGCCGGGATCACACTCGTCAATATCGGCGTCGGCCCGTCCAACGCGAAGACCATCACCGATCATCTTGCCGTCTTGCGGCCCGAGGCATGGCTGATGATCGGGCACTGTGGAGGGTTACGGCCCAGCCAGAAGATCGGCGATTACGTGCTCGCCCACGCATATCTGCGGGACGATCACGTGCTCGACCATGTCCTGCCACCTGAAATTCCCCTGCCCGCAATTGCCGAGGTTCAGCAGGCATTGGCAGCGGCGGCCCAGGAAGTCAGCGGCTCCCACGGGGCGGATCTGAAAAAGCGCATGCGCACCGGCACCGTCGTCACCACCGATGATCGCAATTGGGAATTGCGCTACACCCATTCGGCCCGCCGTCTGTCCCTCAGCCGCGCCGTCGGGATCGACATGGAAAGCGCCACCATCGCCGCCCAGGGTTACCGTTTCCGCGTCCCCTACGGCACGATGCTATGCGTGTCGGACAAACCGCTGCACGGCGAAATCAAGTTGCCCGGACAAGCCAACCGCTTCTACGAAGAAGCAATCAGCGCGCATCTGAAAATCGGCGTGACCGCCTGCCGCTTGCTGCGGGCAGAGGGGCCGAGGCTGCATTCCCGCAAATTGCGGGCGTTTAACGAACCGCCGTTTAGGTGATGCCTGATATTGGGTGGTGGGTTCAACCGGTCGTTAGCTGACGATCAAATTCAAACCAAAACTTTGGTCAAGTCCTTGCGTTTAAATTTATCCGCGGGGGTGGGGCGCCGGATGGCGCGCTATCAAATAAAAATCTCGACACCCCAAACTTCTGATTCTCAGCCCTTTATCTTAGGTCGGTCAATTGGGTCACCAGGAGTTGATTTGCTAGGCTTGCAGCCTTGGTTGCACCTTCTTCATAATTCCCCGGCTTGGCGTTGAATTCATATTTCCGAGTCTTGCCAAAACCAAGCCCACCGAGACCCGCAGCGGCTGCAAGTCCACCCGCCACATTGGCAGCCGCTTGCGTGCCCTTCTCGCCACCACTGCTCGCATCTCCAATGTCAATAAACTCCCCGTCGACCGAAACCGATTGGCCAAGAGTCAGGACAGTCTGTTTTCCATTGGCCCCAAGTACCGTCATTTTTGAATAGCCAGACGTTACCGAGAGGTTGGCATTGACCTTCAAGCCTCCGAAATCAAAAGCGCCCGGACGTTGCTGATCTGAGAAATCGATAAGATAGGTAGCAGTAATTACCGGCATGCCTGAAGAGCGCGCGTAGGCTCCCAACGCGACTCCATTTTGAGCGTAGACCATGTTGTTTCCGATCTGACCTAAACCGCCACTTGTTGGTATGTCTCCTGCAATCAAAATCTGTCGAGGAAGGACTGCCGGATACATGTAAGTTGCTTTTCCCTTGCTCTTCTTTTCCAGAAGAATCGTCGCTTCTGCCGGTTCAACCTTGCCCTTGGTGGCCAAGGCATCGCTAGCGAAAACTGCGGCGGGTTCGGCAACTACAAACCCGTTGGCGATCAACTGCTTGACCAGATCCGCATAGGCTGCGTCGGCAATTTGCTGCATCATTTCCGGCGTTACGCCAACCAAACTACTTTTCGCTTTGGTGACACCACCAACAGCCGCCAGAATACCACCGGTCTTTTTTATCTGATCCGTTGATTCGAAAATAAAGCCCACATTGAAGGCCCCGATTGCGACGGAAGATGCACCTTTTACGGCATCTTTTCCGGACACTTTTACTGCGGGGACATCTTTCCCTATTGCAACATTCGTCACGAGTGCAGGATTGAAGACCAAAGATAGGCCCAAAAAGGCCAAGAGCAGACGGCTGGTTCGGTATCTCGGCATATAATTATTCCCCCTTTATTAAGTTCATTTCGACCTCTTCTAGTATTACTTTCTACATATCTGCTGGACCACAATTCCGTCAAGTAAGGAGACCATACTCCTTGCCGCATCCCCACTGTTTACTCAGAGTCAAGTCCGCAACTGGATGGTTAGCGGACTTGCGCCTCACCCCGCCCCCTTCGTCTTCGTCTTGCCAGCCTTCGCATTCACTTCGATGAATTCGATGATCTGTCCGGCGATATCCTTGCCGGTCGCGTTTTCGATACCTTCCAGGCCGGGGGAGGAGTTCACTTCCATGATCACCGGTCCGTGATTGCTGCGCAGCAGATCGACGCCGCAGACGTTCAGCCCCATGGCCTTTGCCGCACGCACCGCGGTCGATCGTTCTTCGGGCGTGATCTTGATCAATTGCGCGGTTCCGCCGCGGTGGAGGTTGGAGCGAAACTCGCCCTCTGCGCCCTGCCGCTTCATCGCCGCCACAACTTTGCCGCCCACCACCAGGCAGCGAATGTCCGATCCGCCCGCTTCCTTGATGAATTCCTGCACCATGATGTTGACGTTGGCCCCGCGAAACGCCTCGATGATCGAAGCCCCGCCTTTCAGCGTTTCCGCCAGCACCACGCCGATGCCCTGCGTGCCTTCCAACAGCTTGATCACCACCGGCGGGCCGTTGACCGCCTTGATGATCGCCTCTGCCTGTTTCGGATCGTTGGCATAGGCAGTCAGCGGCAGGCCGAGGCCGTATTTGGCCATGATCTGTGTCGACCGCAATTTGTCACGGCTCCGGCCGATCGCCACGCTTTCATTCAGCGGCCAGGTTCCGCCCATCTCGAACTGACGCAGGACCGCCAGACCGTAATTGGTGATCGACGCCCCGATACGCGGAATTATGGCATCGAATTTACCCAGCGTTTCACCGTTATACATCACCGTTGGCCGGTGGCTTGCAATGTTCACCGTGCAACGCGTGGTATTGAAGATTTCGAGCGTATGGCCGCGCTGCTCCGCCGCCTCGACCAGGCGGGTATGCGAATACAGCTTGGGATTCCGCGCCAGCATGGCGATTTTCATAAAGGAGTGTCCTTCGAAGGAAGCGGGTCAGGCAGAAGAAATGATTTAGCCGAATCGACCAGAAAACGCCGGCGCAGGGCCGTACGTCCGATCAGCATGGGAAGCAGCATATCAGATCGGTCGGCAAGACTGAACTCCGCACGGAAAATTTGTGTCCCCATTGCCAGCTCGGTCTTGATAATCAACCGTTCCTGCCTTTCCCCGTTGGAACTGGTGATCATCCGGTGCGCGACACGCGGGGCCTCCACGATCTGGTGATGATCTTCGACCGCGTCGATCTTGAACCGCGCCCATTCTTCGCCGCCGCGTTCGAACAGTTCTATGTCGGTCGCGTGGAGCGACGATGTCCGGGCGCCGGTATCCACCTTGGCGCGCAGATGCAGCACCCCGAGTTCAGGCAGCGACACAATCTCGCGCCAACCGCAGATGTCTCTTTCTGGCGTTTTGCTACTCATCGGTGTGCCCCCTAGCACTGCGGTTTCCAGGTGTCAGGAAACAATTCACAGAATGGGATCAATCACTAAGGAATGCCGCCAACGCATCGCCCATCGCCCCTTCCGTGACCGAGCTCATATGCGTTCCGGGAATTTCGACATAGTGCGCATCAGTCAGCAGTTCCGCGAGTTTCGGCGCAGAGCCATTATCCTGGTCCTTGTCCCCACACAGCACCAGCGTAGGCATGGTGATTGCCGCCAGATCCTCTGGCTGCGTATCGGCCACCGATTGCAGCAG
>JAGXGU010000065.1 GCA_024636575.1 Altererythrobacter sp. | reverse complement strand
CCTGCAGTCCGGCAACCCCGACCCCCATGATAAATGCCCGCGCGGCAGTAATCGTGCCTGCAGCCGTCATCATCATTGGAAACGCGCGGCCATATTGGTCGGCTGCGGCCAGAACCGCCTTGTATCCGGCAAGATTGGACTGGCTGGACAATATATCCATGCCTTGCGCGCGGGTGATGCGGGGCATGAATTCCATCGCCAGCGCTTCAAACCCGCCCTTGGCATAGGCTTCGACGCGGGCTTTCTGGCCAAAGGGGTCGAAACTGGCCACTACCCATGCGCCGGCGTTTGCGCCCTTGAGCATTGCCACATCAGGCGCTTGGACCGCCAGCACGATATCCGCGCTGGCAACCGCCTTGGCTGCCGTGGCCATTTCGGCGCCTGCATCGACATAGGCCTGATCAGCAATCGAGGCGGCCTCTCCGGCGCCCTTCTCGATCACAATGGCGGCACCCAAAGCAATGAATTTCTTCACTGTTTCAGGAATGATCGCAACGCGTGTTTCGCCGTCAGCGCGTTCTTTCAGGACTGCGATACGCAAGCTGGGAGAGCTCAAGGAGCGATCAGTACGACGATGACAAGTGTGATGAGCGCAATCAGTGGGACCGACCATTTAAGCAGGCCGATAAAACTACCGTAGGTTTTTTCCGCCGATTTCATGTCGTTTGACGAAGCCATTTTTCGAATCCCTGTAAAAAGTCTCTTTCGAAAGTTCTATCGCGCGGCGCGGCTACCTTCAACCCTATCAAATCAACTACCCCAATTGGCAATTCGGCACTTCCAGACCTGAGGCCATCATTCGGCACCGTTGCGAATGTCCTTAATCTGACATTTACACGTTCGGGCTAAACCGACTGCCTGTACCGCAACGGGACGGTTCTGGGGTTCTATGGCTGACGATGCAACCAGATTGCTGATGCTGATTGATGATGAACCGGCACAAAGCCGGCTCATCACGGCGCTTGCCGCGCGTGAGGGCTGGCGCGTGCTGGTGGTAAATGACGCGGAAACCGCGATCGCGACCCTTGGTACGCGGCAGGGCATGCAATTATCCGCCATTATCCTCGACCAATGGGTCCCGGGTGACGATGCCTGCAGCCTGATCGAGGAATTGAAGGCGCGCCGCCCGGCGATGCCGATCCTGATGCTGACGACCAGCGCATCTCCCTTGCTGGCAGTTGAGGCCATGCGCGCCGGTGCGACCGATTATCTGGTCAAACCCGTCGCACCAGACCGCCTGATGACCGCTCTGCGCAGCGCAACCAAGCGGGAAGCGCCCAAGCAAGAGCTCCAGCCGCTTACCGAAAAAATGCCGGCCGTGCTGGATTTCGACGCGATGATCGGCACATCGCAATCTTTCCGTACCGCGCTGGCAAATGCCGCAAAGGCGGCCCGCGGACACGGCGCGGTACTGATCGAGGGCGAAAGCGGCACGGGCAAGGAAATGCTGGTGCGGGCCATGCATTCAGCCAGCACGCGGGCCAAATCCCCCTTGAGGATCATCAATGTTGGCGGTGTTCCGGCCAATTCCATCGAATCGGTGCTGTTCGGGCATGAACAGAACGCCTTCCCCGGCGCATTCGACCGTCAGATCGGTGCCTTGCAACATTGTGACGGCGGCACGCTGGTGCTCGACGAAATCGACCGATTGGCTGCGCCATTGCAGGAAGTTCTGGCAGAAGCCCTGATCAGCGGCATCGTGCGCCCGGTTGGCGCAAAACACGGCTTTCGTGTGGATATACGCTTGCTCGCCGCCAGCAATCTGCCGCTGGCCGATCTGGTCGAAGCGGGCCATTTCGATGCCGATTTGTACAGGGCAATCTCAACCACCAGAATTGTGCTGCCGCCGCTGCGCGAACGGCAGGGCGATATTTCCGCCCTGACGCGGCATTTCCTGGCGCGGATTGGCGACCAGCCGGGACTGCGGGCGCTGTCGATCAGCGATGCCGCGCTCAGTCTGCTGTCGGCCTATGACTGGCCGGGCAATGTCCGGCAATTGCAGGCGGTGCTGTTCCGCGCTGCCGTGTTCTGCGACAATGAAACGCTGACGGTGGATAGCTTCCCGCAATTGTCCGAATTGCTCGGCGAATGCGACACGGTGCTTGATCCGTTGCACGAAGGCGTGGGTGTGATGCTGTATACGCCGGACGGTAATCTGCGCCCGCTGGAAGATATCGAGGCCGATGTAATCCGCCTTGCCATCGGCCATTATCGCGGCCGGATGACCGAAGTTGCCCGCCGCCTCGGGATCGGACGATCCACGCTGTATCGGAAATTGGGTGATCTGGGCATCGGCGACGCTGCATAACCAGATGGTGACAACGGCAGTAATCGGCACCGATAGCCCGATCGGCCTGACCGTTGTGCGCGAATTGGGCGAACGGGGCGTCGATGTCCATGCAGTAGGAAAGCAGGCGGATGCCATCGGTGGGAAGTCGCGCCAGGCACGGCGCTTCACCGTGCGGCCTTATGGCCCGCTGGCGGCATGGCTGCCCCAATTCGTCGCTCGGCACCAGATTGGCGCAGTCATGGCCGTGTCCGAACAGACCCTGGCCGAACTCGCCCTGCTGCGCGGCAAGATCCCCAATTGCGTCATCATCGCGCCGGAGCCGGAGAAATTCGCGCTGGTGCTGGATAAATCCGCCACGCTGGCGGCGGCGCAGGACATTGGCATGGATGTGCCTGACAGCTGGCAACCCCGTGCCGCGCAGGATCACCGGCAATTGGCAGGGGTTCTGAAATACCCGGCGGCCATCAAATGGTCCGATCCGGTCGCGGTCATTGACCGGTTGGACGCTGCAGGCCTGCCACTGGAAAAGGTTGAATATGCCGCCGGGCCGGAGGCCTTGCTGGCGATATTGCGCAAATATGACCGGCTGGGCCTATGGCCGATGGTACAGGAATATATTGGCGGATACGGGTTTGGCCAGATGCTGCATATGCATCACGGGGCCGCGACACTGAAATTCCAGCACCGGCGTCTGCGTGAATGGCCACCATCGGGGGGAATTTCGACCTGTTGCACATCGGTGCCATTGACCGAACATGCCGCGCAAATGGCGCTTTCCGAAGAATTGTTGCGGTCCATTGGCTGGGAAGGGCCGGCGATGGTCGAATATCGCCATGATCCCGCCACCGGCCGGTATGTCCTGATGGAAATCAACGGACGGTTCTGGGGCAGCATGCCGCTGGCCTATCATTGCGGCGCGAAATTCGCATGGGAAACCTGGCGCTGCGCCGTGGGCCTACCCGGCGAACCGCCGCCGGTCCTGAAACAGCGATTCGCCCGCTATCTGGTCCCGGATACCAAGCATGTGATCGCACAATTGCAAAACGGCGCATTGCCTGCCGCGCAAAGACTCAAGCTGCTGGCCAGTTTCATCCTGCAATTCCTCAATCCGGCGGCCCGCTATTACGTATGGTCCTGGAAAGATCCGCGCCCGTTCCTGTCCGATGTCTGGTCGATCATCAGGAAAGCCGCACGACGGGATATTTCCGTGCCAGCGCCAGCACCGCAGATTCCACCCGCCGCAGGCATACTGCCATAAAGGCTGGATCGAGCCGGTAGGGATCGTGCAAATGCGACATCGGCGGGTTGGCATAGCTGCCCAGCAATCCGCGCGGCAGATGCGCCAGATCGGCCAGAGCGGCCAATTTGCGCAGATGCCGGTGCTCCATTCCCAGCAGGTAATCACCGGGCTGCGGGACGAAATCCTGCACGCGCACAGTCAAATGCTCCTCGATCGGGTGGCCCAGGGCAATTGCTGCCTGCCGCGCCGGTTCATGGGCGGGTTCGCCGGTGCTGGTGGACAAGCCGAAGGACGCCGCATTGAGCCCCAGATCGCGCGCCACCCCCCACGCATAGGCGCTGCGGCAGATGTTGCCATGGCATACGAACACCAGCCGCCGGACATCTCCGGATGCAGGTTTCACCGCCGCCGACCACAGCGGAACCGCCTCCACATAGGACAGGCCGAGCCGCAGCAGGCCGCGCGATGTACCGAAATTTCGGGAAATCGGATTACTCATCGAAACACCGTATTGGCGGCGAGTTGCTGAGCCATCCGGGTGCCCGTGCGCAGATAATCATGGGGCAGCAGCGCCAGGCCAGGGCTGGTCAGATCAACGTCCAGATCGTTGAAGCCGGCACTCACCGCTTCGCGCGAGGAACCGAGCCATTCGCACAATTTCTCGAACCGGCGGCACAGCAGCGCGTTGGGCCGCTGCGTTTCGCGATTGTAAAGTTCGAACGAATGCGAAACCAGACAAAAACCCGGCCAGTGCGCCCGCGCCGCATGGGTGATCGCGGCGCGCATTTCGCCATAGGATAGCGCGGTTATCTGCGCATGCCGCCGGCCATCGCGGCTCGCAATTGCGCTGACGGGAAATTCATGCATTCCGCAGTGCATGACCGGGCGGCAATCCCCCGTTGGCAGCGAGATGCCGCAGAGCGAACCGACAAGGCCTGCCGGGAAACTGCTGTCCCAGCGCAGGTCCAATTGCGCCAAGGCGCGCAAAGTATCGTCATTCGCGCCGTAATTTCCAGCGCGAAAGGCTGTTGGCCGCGGCGCTCCGGCCTCTACGATCCGGTCAAGGCCCCACTCCAGCAAGACCCGTTGCTCCCCTTGCGTGAAATCCCTGATATTCAGCCCCGACCGGCCAGGCAGCGGCGAGTTTTCGGCAAAGGATAGCCATTCGCTATGGCAATGCAATTGGACCTCATGCCCCCGTTCGACAATCGGCTGGACCACGGCATCGACCGCGCCCTGCCCCCATACCAGTGCCGGCATTGGATCGACGAAGAACACTGCTTTCAATCCGCAGCGATCGAATACATCCATCTGGTAGAATATGCCCGCGTCCCCCTTGGCGGAACGGCAGGCGATGGCGCGATCGAAATTGTCCATGCGATCGGTGGCAATCCCGCGCGCGTAAAGGCCCGCTGAATATTCCGTATCAATCGTGATCAGCACCGGTACCATCGTGCAGCCCATCGCATATTCGCTTTAAGATTGCGTTGCTGTAGGGGGGCCAAAATCCACTGGAGAGAATGATCATGCCGACGCCCGACAACCCCCTCGATTTCACCGGTCGCAGCATCCTGATTACCGGCGCTGCTTCCGGCATCGGTGCAGCCTGCGCGCGCTGGCTGGCTGGCCAGGGGGCAAAGCGGCTGGTGCTGATCGACCGCGACGGGGATGCGCTGGATGCACTGCAATTGAACACTGCGATCGAACGCCACGCCTTCGATGTTGCCGATCCTGCAAAATGGGCCAAGCTGGAAGAAAGCCTCGGCACGCTCGATCATGTGGTGGTGAACGCCGGGATCGGTGGCAGCGGCGAATTTGCGGATCTGACGTTCGAGGCCTGGCGCCGGGTGATGGACGTCAATCTTGACGGTGCT
>JAGXGU010000064.1 GCA_024636575.1 Altererythrobacter sp. | reverse complement strand
GGGAATGGAGGTCACGCCTGAATTACGGATTATCCTTATCCTGAACTTCGCCAGTTTTTCCTGGCGCGTGGCGTGGCGTTTCGGGTTTACAGCCAGGGAATATGGCTGGGCAGAGGGGCTGCGTGCCGTGGTCCGTATCCCGGTTGCCAATGTGATCGCAATCATGGCCGGGCGGCGCGCCCTGATGGCTTATGCAAAGGCGCTGGCCGGGCAGATGCCGCAATGGGACAAGACGCATCACCACGCGCACCCGGCGCAGATCATGCCCGAGTCATTTACCCACAACCACAACCGGAAACGTGCCGCATGAACAGGCAGACCAAGCGGCGTGCGGGCCAACCGATCTGGGTATTTCTGATATTGCTGCTGGGATGGATCGGAATGCGCGTGGCGGTGTGGGAATCGCCTTTTCCGCAAAATGCGCCGTTTGGTCTGGCCATATCGACATCGCTCGAACCCTCCGGCAGCGGCGGGCCGATCACCACTGCCGCCATTCCTCCGGCAAAGTCTGGTGAACCAGGCGTCTGGTCAAATGAAGCCAACGGCCTGTTCGCGCCGCAGAAACCCGACACGCTCGATCTGCCGTCACGCGTAACTCTTCACCCAGCAGATGGTCCTGCAGAGCAGCAGGAAGTCATCGCATCGCATCAATCGTTGTTCCTTCCGCCGAGAGGGCAGGAACCGGTTCCTGCGGTGGCTGCACAGGCCATGGGGTCAGGGCCGGCAAAGGCGAAGGTAGAGGCACCATCATCCGCTCAGAAGATGGCCGGGAATGGCACGCGCTGGTCGATGGATGGCTGGCTGTTCTTGCGGCCCGATGCGAAGGTTGCGGCCAATACCGGCGCGCCTTTTGCCAGTTACGGCGCCAGTCAGGCGGGCGCGGTGCTGCGATACCGCCTGAAGCCGGGCAGCGCCGCCCGCCCGGCAGCCTATGTCCGCGCGACCAAGGCATTGGCAGCCGGACGGGAGAGCGAAGTTGCTGCGGGCCTGTCTGCCACCCTGTTCCGCGATATTCCCATCGCGGCGCATGCCGAACTCCGCGCAACCAGAAGCGCATTCTCGACCGAATTCCGCCCGGCCGGCTTCGTGGTGACAGAGATACCCCCGGTTCCCTTGCCGCTCGGCCTGCGCGGTGAAACCTATCTTGCGGCGGGATATGTCGGGGGCGATTTCGCGACGGCATTCGTCGACGGGCAAGTCCGTGTCGATCGGGAAATTGCCCGTTTCGATCTCGGAAATTTGCGAGTCGGGGCCGGGGTCTGGGGCGGGGCGCAAAAAGGCGCCGCCCGGCTGGATGTCGGCCCGAGCGCAAGCGTGAATATCAGACTGGGCGCGCTCCCGGCTCGGCTTGCAGTGGATTACCGCCTGCGCGCCGCCGGTGATGCCGAACCCGGGTCAGGCGCGGCATTCACGCTTACAACCGGCTTTTAGCATCGGACCCTGCCTTAATTAGTCCGACCGGGTGCACGGTTCAGCTTTAATCCACCGCTGGCGTAGTTTAGGGCGGCGGTAATGGATGTTTATCTTCCTATCGCGAATTTATCGGTCAACGGGCTGGTCATTGTGCTTTTGGGCATGATCACCGGCGTATTGTCCGGCCTGTTCGGCGTGGGCGGCGGGTTTCTGACCACCCCGCTGATGATCTTTTACGGCATCCCGCCAACTGTCGCGGCGGCCTCTGCATCCACCCAGGTGACGGGGGCCAGCGTTTCGGGCGTCTTCGCCCACCGGCGGCGCGGCGGGGTCGATTACCGGATGGGCGGCGTGATGGTGGCGGGCGGTATCGTGGGAGCCGGCATCGGAGCGATCCTGTTCCGCTGGTTCCAGGCAATCGGCCAGATCGATATCGTGATCAACGTCCTGTATGTGTTGATGCTTGGCACGATTGGATCGCTGATGCTGAAAGAGGCGCTGCAAACTCTGCGCCCTTCGGAAAAAGGGGTGGCGCGGGCTGCGAAGAAACGGCGGCACCACCCTCTGGTCACAGCCCTGCCGCTGCGCTGGCGGTTCTACGGTTCGGGATTGTACATCTCGCCGCTGGCACCCCTGATCCTGGGCATCGTGGTTGGTATCCTGACAATGCTGATGGGCGTCGGCGGCGGATTTATTCTGGTCCCGGCGATGCTCTACATCCTGGGCATGAATGCGAATGTGGTGGTCGGAACCTCGCTGTTCCAGATCCTGTTCGTGACCATAGCAACCACCATGATGCATGCGCTGACCACGCGCGCGATTGATATCGTATTGGCGGTTCTACTACTGCTCGGCTCCGTTTCCGGCGCGCAGATCGGAGCCAAGATCGCGCAAATTGCCCGACCGGAAGTTCTCCGCCTGGTGCTGTCTTCCATCGTGCTGATGGTAGCGCTGCGGATGCTGTTCGGTCTTGGTTACCGCCCAGACGAGATTTTCACCGTGGTCGGGTTATGATGATGGTCCGTTTCATCCTGCTGATGTGCCTGATGGTATTTTCTGCCCAGCCGATCAGTGCGCAGCGCGACCCCATTTTGGTGCCTGAAGTTTCGCAGCACGAGGTTCAGGTGCGGCAGGGCTTTGTCGGCACTGAATTGCTGCTGTTTGGCGCGATTCTGGATCCCAGCGGGGCACGCGGCGGGCGTGACTATGATATCGTGGTAGTGCTGAAGGGCCCCACGGGGGCAATCCGTGTACGTGAAAAAGAGCGCATCGGCGGCATCTGGATCAATGCAACAACCACCGATTTCCGTTCTGCACCATCATTCTTTGCGGTGGCTTCCTCGGCACCGATTTCCGATATTGTCGATCAAAGGACTGCGGCGATTTACGAATTGGGACTGGGCTTCATCCAGCTATCGCCAACCGGCACAATCGATCCCGAAGAACAGACCAAATTCACCGAAGGTCTGGTCGATCTGCGCCAGCGTGAAGGCCTGTTCAAGGAAGAAATGGGCGGCGTACAGATCAAGGAGCAAGTGCTGTATCAGGCACGGATTTCGCTGCCGTCGAATGTCCAGACCGGAACCTATACGGCGGAAACTTTTGCGATCACGCGCGGCCGCGTCATCGCGTCGGCTATCGCGGAGGTGGAGGTCAAGAAAGTCGGCTTCGAACGGTTTGTGGAGGTCTTTTCCCAGAAACAGGCATTTCTCTATGGTTTGATCGCGGTGGTGCTGTCGATTTTCATGGGTTGGCTCGCAGGACGTGTCTTTGCAATGATCTGAGCTGCGGGCGCAACTTGTGCCAGGACCATGCGTTGACGCGATATTAACCCTCCCCGGACTACCCAAGCGGTTATGTTCAACGGGAAAAACGCGCAATCATGAACGATATGGCTCACGCAGACCTACACCAGTCGCCGGCTGGCCTGGATACGACCGACAACGCTACCCGCCCGATTGGCGTGGTGCTGGAAATCGCTGGTTCCGGTTCTCAGATTGCGCTCGACATGGAACGCCTCAGTGAATGTATGGCCGATGATGATCCGTCGATCGGCCTGGCCGGGCAAGTCGGCAGCCAGATCAAGATTCGCGTGGGCAACGGCTGGCTGCTCGCCAGCGTGCGCAACCAGCGGCAGGATCGCCGCGCAGGGGGCGGCATTATCGCCAACATCGATTTTCTCGGGGAAGGCCAGGAAGAAAAACTGACCGGCAAGATCCACAGCTTCCGCCGCGGGGTGACGCGTTACCCGGTGCCGGGCGCGCTGATCTATCCTGCTACCACCGCCGATCTGCGCCAAATCTATGCCAGCGACGGGCGCGCCAATATCCAGATCGGCACCGTCTATCCAACCAAGGATATCCGTGCCGGCCTTTATGTCGATGCCATGCTGGGCAAACATTTCGCGCTGCTGGGTTCGACCGGCACCGGCAAATCGACCAGTGCGGCGCTGATCCTGCACCGGATTTGCGAAGCCGCGCCGGAAGGCCACATCGTGATGATCGATCCCCACGGCGAATATTCTGCTGCGTTCAAGACAACCGGCAAGATATTCGACGTGTCCAATCTGCAAATGCCGTACTGGCTGATGAATTTCGAAGAACATTGCGAGGTGCTGCTCTCCTCCAACGGTAATGAGCGCGAGGTGGACGCCGATATTCTCGCGCGCTGCCTGCTCAAGGCCCGGCTGAAGAACCGGCTCGCAGATACGATGGGCAAGATTACCGTCGATTCGCCAGTGCCCTATCTGCTGTCCGATCTGTCCAACGAAATCCAGAACCAGATGGGCCAGCTCGACAAGGCTACTTCCAGTGCGCCGTTCATGCGGATCAAGACCAAGCTGGACGAATTGAAGAGCGATCCGCGGTATCAGTTCATGTTCTCCGGAATGCTTGTCGGCGATACAATGGCGGCGTTCATTTCCAAGGTTTTCCGGATGCCCAGCGCGGGCAAGCCGATCTCCATCATCGATGTTTCGGGCGTGCCTTCGGATATTACCGCCACCGTAGTGGCCGTCCTGTCGCGCCTGGTGTTCGATTTCGCAATCTGGGGCCGGGACGAAAAAACCTCCCCGATCCTGCTGGTGTGCGAAGAAGCCCACCGCTATGTCCCGAACGAGGCCAATGCCGACGGGTCTTCGGTGGGCAAGATCCTCAGCCGGATTGCCAAGGAAGGCCGCAAATACGGGATTTCCCTGGGCCTGATTACGCAGCGCCCATCAGACCTTGCAGAAGGCGTGCTGTCACAATGCGGCACGATCATTTCGATGCGCCTCAACAATGACCGGGATCAGGCCTTCGTGAAATCCGCCATGCCCGAAGGCGCGCGCGGTTTCCTCGATTCCATTCCCGCGCTGCGCAACCGCGAATGCATCATCTGCGGCGAAGGTGTGGCCATCCCGATCCGTGTTTCGTTCGACAATCTCGACGAATCGAAGCGCCCGGCATCGGAAGATCCCAGCTTCGTGGAATTGTGGCGCCAGAGCGGCGGCGAAGAAGACGCCGTCCACCGCACCGTGCAAAGGTGGCGCAGCCAGGGGGCGTGATTTGTTCGGCCTCAGGCGCCGGCGGTCGCATTCGCTCCCTTAGGCTTCCGCGCTAACCGCGCGGCGGGCGGTCGCCCTTTGGCTGCCGCGACCAGGATTCCGGACATTTGGCGATGGCCTGGATTGACTCGGTTCGCGACCAGCGGACCGCAAGCGCGACTGCGCGCCGGCCGATAGGCCGCCCTCGCGGAGGCGTTGGCGAAGCCAACTGGCCGCGAGCGAAAACTAAGTCCCTCGCGTATCGCCGAACAGGTGGATGTGGAGGCGGTCGCTCATTCGGAAGCCGTGCTGAAGGCAGAGCGGCACTAGCCACTTTTCCCGTTCCCTCAGCGATGCGCTGTCGGTGCCTTCGGGCATCAGGAATACCCGCGCGGGCGGAATGGCGTGGGCGCGGACGAGGGTGGTCACTTCGGCCACATCTTCCGGGGAAGCGATCACGAATTTGAAGAAGGCCCGGCTGTCCGCACTGTAGTGGCTCAGCCTTTCCGGCAGCAGCGCCAGTTCCGGCGGATTGCCGCTATGCGCCAGTTTCGGGCTGACGTTGTATTGGTCGATCCGGATGTCGAGCCGGGGCGGGGCGGTGGTGGTGCCGTTGGTTTCAACCTCCACCGTCATATCGGGCAGCAATTCCAGCAG
>JAGXGU010000063.1 GCA_024636575.1 Altererythrobacter sp. | reverse complement strand
TACCGCTGCGCATATCCACGCTGGCGCCAGCGGCGTGAATGGGCCGCCAGTGTTCACGCTGAAACCTGCCAAGGAAGGCGGCTACAAAGGCTGCGCGGATGGCAGCGAATGGGCGCAGAACCGGATCGCTGGCAACCCAGAAGCCTTCTATGTCAACGTCCACACCGCGCAATACCCCAACGGGGCAATTCGCGGCCAGTTGAGACGCTGATTGGCAATTCCTGCCCGCCAGCGCCGAGTTTACGGTGCGGGCGGGCAGAATGTCTGATTGCCGGTCAGGCCAAAGCTAGGCGGGAAAGCGGATGCCCGTCATTTCCTCCGACTTTTGCCACAGCGACCGGGCCAATGCCTTGTCGCGAATATGCGGGGATACGCCCGATCCGCGCGGAGTGTCTTCGGTCGCCGGCGCACCCACATTGCAATTCTCGCAATAGACTCCGCCCATTCTATCGAGCATCGGAGAGACGGCGCACCACACGCTGGTGGATGCGCCCTGTTCGACCGTTTTGAAGACCTCGTTGACGTTGCCCTGGTCATCGAACCATCCCATCGCGACCTGTTCTGCCATCGTCAGGTGCCGCTGCAATTCGGTGACGATGCCGCCGGGATGAACCGCGAAGGCGCGCACGCCATGCGCCTCGCCCAGCGTATCCAATTGCAGCGCGAACAGCGCATTGGCAGATTTGGCCTGCCCGTAAGCGGGCCATTTATCGTATTCGCGGGTCACGAAATTGAGATCGTCCAGATCCAGCCCGTTCAGCCTGTGACCGACCGAAGACAGCACCACAACGCGCGCGCCGCCCCCGGTTTCACCCGCCGCAACCAGCAATGGCCACAGCCGCGCGGTCAGCTGGAAATGGCCGAGGTGGTTGGTCGCAAACTGGCTTTCATACCCCCGCGCATCGCGGGTGAGCGGGTTGGCCATGATCGCCGCATTGTTGATCAGGATATCCAGGCTGCCCGTCAATTTGGCGACATCATCCGCAAAATTGTCGATCGACGCCGGATCGGACAGGTCGAGCGGCAGGATGGTGATGGTGCCATCCATTTCGTCCAGCACTTCCCGGGCCCTATCGGGTCGGCGCGCGCCGACGATCACATGCCCGCCGCGGCTGGCCAGCGCGCGGACGGTTTCGGTGCCGATGCCCGAATAACCGCCGGTGACCACGATGGTCTTGCCCGTCAGGTCGATACCTTCGGCAACTTCCATGGCGGTTGAACGATAATTGAAGGGCGAATCGATGGGGGTTTGCGGGGAAATCATGGCATTTCCTATCAGTTTTGTCGGCCTTTGTGTGCACCCTGCGCCCAAATTGGACAAGCGGCTTGCATCATCGCCTATTCCGGCTCTAACCCGGCATCAACTGAGGGAGAGACACATGAAAACCGCCATCACCGAAATGTTCGGCATCCAGCACCCCATCATCCAGGGCGGCATGCATTATGTCGGTTTTGCGGAAATGGCGGCGGCGGTGTCCAATGCGGGCGGGCTGGGTATCATCACCGCGCTGACGCAGAAGACGCCCGGCGATCTCGCCAATGAAATCGCCCTGTGCAAGGATATGACCGACAAACCGATCGGGGTGAATGTCACCTTCCTGCCCACCGTCAACGCGCCCGACTATCCCGCGATCATCAAGGCGATCATCGATGGCGGCGTAACCGTGGTGGAAACTGCGGGCAACAATCCGGTGGCGGTGCTGCCCTATCTCAAGGACGCAGGGATCAAGGTGATCCACAAATGCACCGCGGTGCGCCATGCGCTGAAGGCGCAGAGCATCGGCTGCGATGCGGTTTCGGTCGACGGGTTCGAATGCGGCGGCCATCCGGGGGAGGACGATGTGCCCAATTTCATCCTCCTGCCGCGCGCGGCGGACGAGCTGGAAATACCTTTCGTATCATCGGGCGGAATGGCGGACGGCCGCAGCCTTGTCGCCAGCCTCGCGATGGGCGCGGCGGGAATGAACATGGGCACCCGCTTTATCGCCACGAAAGAGGCGCCGGTGCATGACAATGTGAAGGCGGCGATCGTCGCAGCGAGCGAGCTGGATACGCGGCTGGTGATGCGCAGTTTGCGCAACACCGAACGGGTGATGACCAATGCCGCAGTCGAACGGCTGCTGGAGAAGGAAAAGACGCTGGGCGATGACCTCAAATTCGAGGATATCATCGAAGAGGTCGCCGGGGTTTACCCGAAAATCATGATGCACGGCGAGATGGATGCCGGTGCATGGAGCTGCGGCATGGTGGCCGGCCTGATCAACGATATCCCGACCTGTCAGGAATTGATCGACCGGATCATGGCGCAGGCCGAAGACATCATCGACCGGATGAACGCGATGCGTTGACTTCCCGGGCTTGTCTAGCCTTCGCCGGAACCCTTTTCGGCGCGGGTATAGGGCACGAAATCGTTGAGCATCACGTTCCCGCTGTAGAACCCGCCGAACCGGTCGCGCGTTTCGATCCAGTCGAGACGGCACAATTGGCTGCCGTTATGTCTGCGGATTACCAGAACATCGTCTTCATCCAGCGAATCGGGATGTTGAGGGACATTGACATAGATCGTCTTGCCCCGGCCCACGACCAGTGCGGTGCCATCGATCACGTTGATATTCTCGCTCGGCAGAGTGCGAACACAGTTCTGCGGTTCGCCCGCGACCCGGCCTTCGAGCAATTTGGCGAGTTCGGTCTCGCCCTTGCTCGGCTCGGCTGCACTATCCTGCTGCGCGGCAAGGGGGGCGGCGAACATCGTCAGGGCTGCCAGGGCAGCGAATGTATTGACCTGCTTCATGGCCTGGGTTCCTTCTCAAGCGTGTAGGGGATGAAATCATTGAGGATCACGACCGGTCCGCCGATGCCAGAGGTCCGGCCCCGCAGTTCGACCCGGTCCATCCGGCACAGGTCCGAACCGAAGATATGGAATACTGGCACATCGAACTGGTCCAGGAAACTGGCTCCGTCCGGCCGGTTGACATAGATCGTCTCGCCATCGCGAAAGACAAAGGCGGTGCGATTGATCACTTCCATATTGCGCCGCTGGTTGTCCCGCAGGCAATTCTGCGGTTCGCCCATAATGCGTCCGTCGAGCAATTTCGCCAGTTCCGCTTCGCCCGCTTCATTGCGGGGCGGCCTGGTTTCATCGGCGGCCTGAACGGCGATCGGCGCTGCGATGACGGCCAGCACTGCGAGGGCAGGCAGAAAAACCTGTTTGGTTCGGGACCTGGCTGGCATGGTAGTTTCTCCAATCAATTCAGGATAGCAAATATCCATGAACGCACGCTGACTTGAGCCATTTGGGCGGACGAACCGTTTGCGGGCAGCCGGTCAGGCAGTGCCGCCGACGGTCAGCCCGTCCACCAGCAGGGTCGGCTGGCCCACCCCGGCGGGCACGCTCTGGCCGCCCTTGCCGCACACGCCCACGCCTTCGTCCAGCGCCAGATCATTGCCGATGCCGCGCACCTTGGTCAGCACGCTGGGGCCATCGCCGATCAGCGTTGCGCCCTTGATCGGTGCGCCGAGCCGGCCGTTCTCGACCAGATATGCCTCGGTGCAGGAAAATACGAACTTGCCCGACACGATATCGACTTGGCCGCCGCCGAAGCTCTTGGCAAAAATGCCTTTCCTGACGCGGGACAGCAGCTCTGCCGGATCATCATTGCCGCTGCGCATGAAGGTGTTGGTCATCCGCGGCATTGGCGCATGCTGGTAGCTTTCGCGGCGCCCGTTACCGGTGGCGGGAACCCCCATCAGCCGCGCATTCAGGCGGTCCTGCATATATCCCTTCAGAATGCCGTCCTCAATCAGCACGGTTTCCGATGTCGGGGTGCCTTCATCGTCGATAGACAGCGATCCGCGGCGGTTTTCGATCGTGCCATCATCGACCACGGTGACGCCCGGCGCGGCAACGCGTTCGCCCAGCCGCCCGGAAAAGGCGCTGGTCCCCTTGCGGTTGAAATCACCCTCCAGCCCGTGGCCGATCGCCTCGTGCAGCAACACGCCGGGCCAGCCGGGGCCAAGCAGCACGGTCATTTCGCCCGCCGGTGCATCCACGCTGTCCAGATTGGTCAGCGCCTGCGCCACGGCGATGTCCAGCCCGCGGTTCCATTCCGCCGGGTCGAACAGGCGGCCATACAGGTAACGCCCGCCCATGCCGAATGAACCCGTCTCTCGGCGGCCGTTCGCTTCGGCCACGATGGCGATGTTGAGCCGGACCAGCGGGCGGATATCGCGAGCCACGAACCCGTCGGCGCGGACAATCTCGACCAAATTCCAGCTGCCCGATAGCGATACCGTGACCTGCGCCACGCGGGGATCGCGAGCGCGGGCGGCGGCATTGATGGTTTCCAGCAAATGCACCTTCTGCGCGAAGGGCACCGCGTCCAGCGGGCTGGCATCGGTGTAAAGGTGCCGGTTGCTGCGCGGCGGCGGCGGGGCTGGCTGGCCCTTCGCCGGATCGAGCAGCTGCAGCGTTTCCCCGGCGCGCCGGATCGCGGCGGCGCTGATATCATTGGCATGGGCGAAACCGGTCATCTCACCCGAAATACCGCGCAGGCCGAAACCGGAATCGCGCGAATAATCGGCCGTTTTCAGCCGCCCATCATCGAAGGTAAAGGCCTCGCTGGCGCTATATTGCAGATACAGTTCGCCATCATCGCAGCGCGACAGGGTTTCAGCGGCCAGCGCCTGTGCCTGCTGAGGGGTCAGTTTGCCATCGCCATACAGCAATGTCGCGGGATCGAATGTGCTCATGCCCGCCAATATAGAGAGCTGTTCCGGCTAAAGATAGGAGGCCATCAGGGTGAAGCTGCCTTCATAGGTTCCCTCTGGCTGGTTCCCGGCAATCGTCAGCGCCCCGCCGGTGTGGATTTCCTGATCCGGCGCGGTCGCGATCAAGCCGATGGGCAGGCCGAACACAGTGGCGGCCGCAACACCGGTTGTGCCCCGATGGGTCAGGGTGGCGGTCATGGTTTCAGACCCGCCCACGCGGGTCAGCTCGACCGTCGGGTCGCCCGCCAGGATCAAGATGACGCCAACCGGGGCCTTGACCGTGAACCGCGCCCGGCTCTGGTCGGTGCCCACCGCTACCACCTGGCCGATCGTGCTGACGGTGCCGGTATAGGTATCGATCGTCACTGTCCCGCCAAGCCCGCTGGGAACAATGCGCCCGAATTGCAGCGGATCGACATTTTGCAACTGGAAACCGTCGATTATTTCGGCCTCTGCATCGGCACTGGCACCGTCTGCGGCAAGGGCTGGAACCGCGCCCATGCCCAAAACGGGCAGCGCGCCATACGCCAGCCAGCGCATTGCGCGGCGGGCCGGGTTGATGGCGGAAATGGTTCTGACAGACATGATAAAGAAGGCCCCCGATAATTGCAGCCTTATCGGGCAAGAGGATAGAATTTCCAGTGATCGAACATGGTCAACACTCGGGGTTAATTCCCGATTACCATAATCAGGGGATGCGGCAGTATGGGCTGCATAGGGCGTGATCCCTGTCATTGACGGGGGGAACAATGCGCGGGGTTTTCAGCCCGCCGCCGCGATTTCACACAGCCTAGCTTGCGCCTGCGGGAATATCCGGCAATGCAGCCTGATCGGCGCCGTCCGCCGCCCCGCCCCGCAGAATGAAGCGCCGGTCGCAATAGCCGCAATCGACATAGCCGTGCTCGTCGATTTCCAGATAGATGCGCGGGTGCCCAAGTGCGCCGGGTTTGAAGCCGCCGCCCCCGGCAGCTGGGCCGCGAATGGCGCTGGCCCCGTCACAACTGACGCGGGTCTGATCGACGAAGATGGTTTCTGGCGGCGGAATGTTCATAGGCCAAGCGGATAGGCACTCAATTGCGGATTCGCAAGCGGGCCGCGGCCCAAATCAATCGTAATTGATGTCGATGTTGCCCCATCAATCGTAATTGATGTCGATGTTGCCCCATCAATCGTAATTGATGTCGATGTTGCCCCATCAATCGTAATTGATGTCGATGTTG
>JAGXGU010000062.1 GCA_024636575.1 Altererythrobacter sp. | reverse complement strand
CAAATCTACCGCACCCCGCAGGAACATTGGGACCTGTACGAACTGGCGGAAAAGCTGGTCGATCTGGAATACCATTTCCAACGCTGGCGGTTCGGACATCTGAAGACCGTCGAACGGATCATCGGCTTCAAACGCGGTACGGGCGGGACTGCCGGTGTGGCCTATCTGGAAGGAGTCCTGAAACAGGTGTTCTTCCCCGAGTTGTTGTCGGTCCGGACGGCGATATGAGCAGCTGGAAATCATCTCGCAGGGTCTGGGACATCTCCCAGCCCCTGCGCCCAGGCCTGCCGGTCTGGCCCGGCGACACCGAATTCGGGTTCGAGCGAACCTGGGACATGGCGGCGGGATCACCGGTCAATGTCGCACGGATGACCATGAGCACGCATTCGGGCACCCACGGCGATGCGCCGCTGCATTACGGGAATGATGCAGCGGACATCGCTTCGGTGGAACTGGACCCCTATATCGGCGAATGTCTGGTGGTCGATGTGCGAGGCGTTTTGGGCGCAATCGGGGTAGGGGATCTGCCAGCCATCGACAGCGCGGACCGAGTGCTGTTCAGGACCTATGAGACCTTTCCGCACGACGAATGGCGCGAAGATTTCACCGCCATTTCTGCCGAGGCTATCCGCTGGCTGGCGGCGCAGGGGGTGAAACTGATCGGCACTGACGCGCCCTCGGTCGATCCGCAGGACTCCAAGTCGATCGAGGCGCACAAAGCGGTGCTGGAAGCCGATATGCGCATTCTGGAAGGGCTGGTGCTCGATGATGTCCCGGCGGGCCGGTATGAGCTGATTGCTCTGCCGCTCAAGATTGCGGGCGGCGATGCGGGGCTGTGCCGCGCGATATTGCGGGAGCTGGCGGAATGACGCTGGAAGAAGCGCGGGCGCTCGATGCCGCCGATCCGCTGCGGGGCTACCGTGAACGCTTCGACCTGCCGGAAGGGGTGATTTACCTCGACGGCAACTCCCTCGGCGCGCTGCCCAGGGACACGCCCGCGCGGCTGGAACAGGTCGTGCGCGGCGAATGGGGCGATGGGCTGATTCGCAGCTGGAATGACGCAGACTGGATCACCCTGCCGCAGCGGGTCGGGGCGAAAATTGCTCCGCTGATTGGCGCCGAAGCGGACGAAGTCATCGTGTGTGACAGCGTTTCAGTCAATCTGTTCAAGCTGATCGGCGCGGCGCTGCACATGCGCCCCGGCCGGAAAGTGATCCTGTCCGAACCAGGCAATTTTCCGACCGACCTGTACATGATCGCCGGGCTGGAGGCGCAGGGGCTGGCGCAGCGGCGGCTGGCCGGACCGGACGAACTCGAGGCCGCGCTGGACGGCGATGTCGCGCTGCTGATGCTGACCCATGTCCATTACAAGACCGGCCGCACGCATGACATGGTTCGCCTGACCCGCGCCGCGCAGGATGCGGGCGTGCTGGTGCTGTGGGACCTGTCGCATAGCGGCGGCGCGGTGCCGGTCGATCTGGCGGGCTGCAACGCGGATTTCGCGGTCGGCTGCGGTTACAAATATCTCAATGGCGGCCCGGGCGCGCCTGCTTACGCTTATGTCGCGGGGCGGCACCATGCGGCTCTGTCCCAGCCCCTGACCGGATGGATGGGCCACGCCGCGCCCTTCGCCTTCACCGATGATTATACCCCCGCACCGGGCGTCACCCGCTTGCTGGCGGGAACTCCCGGAATTCTCGGAATTGCCGCGCTCGAGGTCGGGGTGGATCTGATTGCCGAGATCGGCATCGACCGGCTCGCGGCAAAATCGCGCAGGCTGAGCGAATTTTTCCGGAAGTGCGTCGCGGAGGGGTTGCCCGATCTCGAGCTCGTCAGCCCGCTAGACCCGCTGGCACGCGGCAGCCAATTGTCCTTCCGCCACGCGCAAGCCTATGCGGTCTGCCAGGCGCTGATCGCCCGCGGCATCATCGGCGATTTCCGCGATCCCGATATACTCCGCTTCGGGTTCGCGCCCGCCTATGTATCGTTCGAGGATGTGTTACTGGCGGCAGGTAATTTAGCCGAAATCATCGCGAACGCCGATTGGGACAGACCGGAGTTTCGCGAGCGCGCGGCGGTGACTTGACGGGAACGCCCGCCATGGACCGGGAGCAGACGATTTGTCAGTCGTTTGTCAGGCACACAAACAGCATAGTGACTGCTGATGCCATCGCATACATGAAAGCGCCTTCCATCGAGCCAGTTCCTACCTGCGTTTGCCACATTTGGAAGAATGCTGCGCCAAAGCTCATGAAGAAGCCAAACCACACCAAAAGCGCCAACCCGGCCGCGATCACGCCACTACGTTTTGCCGCATGAAACTCATCAGCTGAACCTGCCCGCGCTTTAAACAGATCCCATCCCCCCTTGATCCCGAAAAAGGACACCGCAAATTCACCGATAAGGACCAGCAACAATGCGACCCAGGCAAACAGCGGGTCGCTCAGTCGGAAGAAAATGGTTGCAGGGTAAACCTCATGATCAGCCCCGCTCAACACGTAGACCAGAGCTGTGTGGGCAGCGTCCAAATTAGCAACGTTTTGCAATGCGTAGAACAGCGCGTGGAGACCGATAAACAGCACCAATGCCGATTTTAATAGTCTGACCATGATCCCCCCCTTTTGGTTTCGGGTAGCAGAAACAGCCGGTTTGATCAAAGTCAGCAATTCGGTCCTTAGCCAACCTTAACCCTCAAGCTTCCAGCTCGATGTCCCAATAAAGCCAATCCCGCCATGTCTCGTGCAGGAAGTTGGGCGGGAAGGCCTTGCCGCGCTGTTGCAATTGCCAATTGGTCGGGCGGATCGGTTTGACCAGGATCGGCATATGCGCCTGCTTTGGGGTGCGCCCGCCTTTCTTCATGTTGCACGGCGCGCAGGCGGCGACGATGTTTTCCCAGCTGGTCTTGCCGCCCAGGCGGCGGGGGATCACGTGGTCGAAGGTCAAATGGTGGTTATCGCCGCAAAATTGGCAGGTGAACCGGTCGCGCAGGAACACATTGAACCGGGTAAATGCCGGAAATTCGCTCGGTTTGACATATTGCTTCAGCGCGATGACCGAGGGGATTTTCATGTCCAGCGACGGCGAGTGAACCTCCCGGTCATAGCTGGCGACCACGTCCACCCGGTCGAGGAAAATCGCCTTGATCGCGGTTTGCCACGGCCACAGGCTGAGCGGATAATAGGACAGCGGGGTGTAATCCGCGTTCAGCACAAGCGCAGGGCAGCCCGCAACGTTGCGTGTCGGGTCCTCTGCGGCACTACGAAAACGGGCCGCCCGTTCCAGCAATTCGGCTTTGAACACGGCTGTTTCCCTCCCGATTTGGGGTGTCATTCCCGATTGGTTGCATCGGAGCATTTACGGATAAAAGCGTCAAGCCTGTTACAAGGGGCGAATCCACAGAGATTTTGGCCAAGGCTTTTTGCCCGGCCCGGCTGATTGGCCTACAGCAGGGCCTGCACCATGTTCACCACCCGTTTCGCCCCCAGCCCCAATGGCCCGCTCCATCTCGGCCACGCCTATTCCGCGATTATCGCGCATGATCTTGCGCGGGCAGTGGACGGGCGGTTCCTTCTGCGGATCGAGGATATCGATGGTGCGCGCAGCCTGCCGGAACTGGCCGATATTTTTCGCGCCGATCTGGCGTGGTTGGGGCTGGAATGGACCGAAGTGCCCGCGCAATCGGCGCGGCTGGCTTCCTATGCCGATGCTGCCGAGCGGCTCAGGGCAATGGGGCTGCTCTATCCCTGCACCTGCACCCGCGCCGATATTGCGGCGGCGGCGAGTGAGACGGGGCCGGAAGGGCCGGTCTATCCCGGCACCTGCCGCGGCACATCCATTGGGGATTGCGAAGGCGCAGCATGGCGGATTGATGTCGCGCGGGCACTCGCGCTAACCGGCCCGCTTTACTGGACGGACGAGCTGGCAGGGGTGCAGCGCGCCATTCCCGACAGGACGGGGGATGTTGTGCTGGTGCGCAAGGATGCACCGGCCAGTTATCACCTTGCCGCGACACTGGATGATGCGCGGGACGGTGTTAGCCTGGTCACACGGGGCCGGGATCTGTTCGGCGCGACCCATATCCACCGGCTGCTGCAGGAATTGCTCGGCCTGCCGGTCCCGCAGTGGCATCATCATGGATTGCTGGTGGATGGAACAGGCGCCAAACTTGCCAAGCGGCGGGGATCGCCCTCGCTGGCAGACCGGCGGCTGGGCGGCCAGGACGGGCAAGAAATTGCCCATGATCTGCGCCAAAATCGCTTTCCCGCTGGTATTTCCCTCGCCCTCTCCTAAGTAGGGCGCATGACAACATTTCTCATCATCGCGCTCATCATTCTATGTGTCCTGGTCGTGGTTTCGCTCGTTCGCGGGATCGTTGCCTTTCTCAGGACGACCAAAATCGATCTTGAAAACGGAACTTCCGAAAATCTGATCGAAATGCAGACCATGCAGAACAAGATGATGTTCAGCCGGATCAAATATCAGGGCTTGGCGGTTCTGGTTGTCGCGATCATCCTGGCGTTCGCCCGATAGTGCGGGAACACCCCGCCTGATGGTCAAACTCAACAAGATATATACCCGCACCGGCGATGATGGCTCGACCGGCCTGGTCGATGGATCGCGTCAGGCGAAACACGCCGCGCGGATCGAAGCGATCGGTGCGGTGGACGAAGCAAACAGCGCCATCGGGCTGGCTGCAGTGGCGATGGCCGGCACCGATCACGCGCAGTCGCTGTTTCGCGTCCAGAACGACATGTTCGACCTTGGGGCCGATCTGGCAACACCGCTGGGCGAGGTTGGCGGGAAGGATTTCGAACCTTCGCCGATGGTGCTGCGGGTTGTGGCGGCGCAGGTATCTTGGATCGAGACCGCGATTGACGCGCTGAACGAGCGGCTTGAACCCCTCACCAGCTTTGTCCTGCCCGGCGGATCGGAAGCCGCCGCCCGGGTGCATGTCGCGCGGGCATCGGTGCGGTCTGCCGAACGCAGGGTTACCGCGCTGGCCGCCGCCGAACCAGTCAATCCGGCCGCGCTCGCCTATATCAATCGCCTGTCCGATTACCTGTTCGTGTTGGCGCGGATCGCCAATTACGACGGCGCGGCGGATGTGAAATGGATTCCTGGCGCCAACCGCTGAAGGCTGATCACCGTCTGCGGTGCAAGGGGCCCGATGCAGGGCTAGGCAGACCTCCATCCACCCGCTAACAGGCGCTTTTGCTGCAGTTGCGAAGGAGTGGATGTGATGCAAAATACCGGGATGCAAAAGATTGCGGTGATCGGTGCGGGCCAGATGGGTTCGGGCATTGCCCAGACGATTGCCCAGCATGGCATGGACGTGCTGCTGTCCGACCGGGACATCGCCATATCCGAAAAAGCCAAGGCCGGTATCGAGCAGGCGCTCGGCAAGCTGGTCGGGCGCGGCAAGCTGGAAATTGCCCAGGCAGAGGCAGCGCTCGCGAAGATCACGCCGATTGCCGATTACGCACCAATGGCCGACGCCGAACTGATCATCGAAGCCGCGACGGAAAAGGAGGAGATCAAGCAGGCGATCTTCACCGAGGCGGGCAAGGTTCTCGCCAGCGATGCAATCATGGCCAGCAACACCAGTTCGATCCCGATTACCCGAATGGCCAATTTCACGCCCGACCCGGCGCGGTTCATCGGGCTGCACTTCTTCAATCCGGTACCGATCATGGGGCTGATCGAGATCATCCCCGGCCTTGCCACCAGCCCGGAAACCACCGCCCGCACCCGCGCCTTTGCCGAAAGCCTGGGCAAACAGGTGGTCGAAGTACAGGACGAACCGGGTTTCGTGGTCAACCGGATCCTGATTCCGATGCTGAACGAAGCGGTGTTCGTGCTTGGCCAGGGAACGGCCAGTATCGAAGATATCGACAAGGGCTGCCGGATCGGGCTCAATCATCCGATGGGGCCACTGGCGTTGGCTGATTTTGTCGGCCTCGACACGGTGCTCGATATTGTCCGGATACTGCAAAAGACCACCGGCGATGCCAAATACCGCCCCGCGCCGCTGCTGGTGAAATATGTCGAGGCGGGCTGGCTTGGCCGCAAGACGGGGCGGGGCTTCTATGACTATACCGGCGAGCAGCCTGTGCCGACGCGCTGACGCTTTGGTAGCGGCATATTTTGTGGAACAAGGCACCGTTACTGGTGGTTGATCGGGCGAAGGAGAATTTTCCATGACCAACCAGCATAAGAACGACGACAAGATCCCGTCGCAGGAACAGCGGCAGGCCGATTTCGCGCCCGAAACGCACAATGACGAGCAGGACGATCACCGTTCGCAAGCACAGGAAGTTGCCCGGCAGGCGCGGGACCGGGCCGATTCAGGCAGCCCGACCGAAAGCCGCAAGGATCCCAATACGAACGATCCGATGGGCGATTCGACGCAGGACACCATCGACCACATGCGCGACATGGAAAGCAGCGGACGGATTGATATGGGTGCGTTCAAAGGCGAGCCAAACCATGACGATAATGTCGATGAACTCGGCCCCGAGGGCAAAGTCGACGATTTGCGCGGTGACGGGACCTAGCCCGGTTCCAGCGTAAGAATGGGGCGATCCTCCGCCAATTCAGCGTTTCAATTTTCAGGCTTGTCCCTGCATCGGGAGGACCGTCTGAGGGTTGGCGAGGTTAGTCAGCGTTGATGTAAAGGACTACATCGCCTTCTTCTTCGGCACTGTCCAATTCGGGCGTCGGATTGACGTCTGGCACGGGTTCGAATCCCCGGGCGTCATCAATCAGATCGTCATCAGGTACAAGCCCCCCGACGAAAACTTCGTCCGGGGAGGATTGCCCGGCGCTACCGGCATCCAGCACCGGGCGTGCATCCGGCTGGGAAAATTCCTGCTTGCGATTGCCGAACTCATCCCTGGTCTGGGTCAATTCGTCCGCCGCATCGAGGAGAACGCCCTGATCATCCTCGCCGCCAATCAGATTTGCCGCGCCGAATGCCGTCAGGCAAACGAAGAGCAGGGCGCCCCAGCGGTTCTTGAACATGTAACTGCGCACACTGCAGCATTACAGGCTTAGCGTTAATGTCCGGTATCAATCGACAGCCGTTTTAATTCATACAGAATTTCCAGCGCATCACGCGGGCTGAGCGTATCAACATCGAGCGCGTCGAGCCTTTCACGCACGGGGTTGGTGACTTTTTCCTGCACTGCGCTGGCCGCGGCGAACAGCGGCAAATCGCCGAGGCCCGCGGCAAGTCCGCCGGTTTCGGACCGGGATTTCTCCAATTTGTCGAGCACCGATTTCGCCCGCGCCACGACTTCCCTGGGAACACCGGCCAGTTTGGCCACGGCGAGGCCGTAACTGCGGTCCGCCGGCCCTTCCGCCAATTCATGCAGCAAAACCAGATCGCCGCGCCATTCGCGGGCCCGGACATGATGGAGCGACAGGGCCTCGCAGCTTTCGGCAAGCCGCGACAATTCGTGATAATGGGTTGCGAACAGGCAACGCGATTTGTTGCGGCCATGCACTGCCTCCACGACTGCCCATGCCAGCGCCAGGCCGTCATAGGTTGACGTACCGCGTCCGACTTCGTCCAGGATAACGAAACTGCGTGTCGTGGCCTGCGCCAGAATTGCCGCAGTTTCGACCATCTCGACCATGAAGGTAGATCGTCCGCGTGCCAGATTGTCCGATGCGCCCACCCGGCTGAATAATTTGTCGACCAGCCCGATGGTGGCCCGCGCTGCGGGAACATAACCGCCCGCCTGTGCCAGCAATACGATCAGCGCATTCTGACGCAGGAAAGTCGATTTACCGCCCATGTTGGGCCCGCCGATCAGCCACAGCCTGTCGTCGGGCGACAGGGTGCAGTCATTGGCCACGAACCGCTCGCCGGATCCGGATTTGGCCCCCAAGCTAGCCAGCGCCGCCTCGACCACCGGATGTCGCCCGGCTTCGATCGACAAGGCGTTGTCTTCGGTAATTTGGGGACGGCACCAGCTGCCTTCTGCAGCACGTTCTGCCTGTCCGGAGGCGACATCGACACGGGCAAGCGCAGCGGCGGTATCGGCGATCAGGAGCCTTGCCTCGACCACCCCGGCGGTCAATTCCTCGAAATGCGCTTCCTCCGCCGCCAGCGCATGTCCGCCTGCTTCGGCGATCCGGCCGGCTTCCTCGTGCAGGCCCAGCGAATTGAACCTGACAGCGCCGGCCATGGTCTGGCGGTGGGTAAAGCCGCTGTCCGGTGCCATCAGCACATCGCCGTGTTTGGCGGGGACTTCGATGAAATAGCCGAGCACGCCATTATGCTTGATCTTCAGCGCGGATATTCCGGTTTCCTGCCGGTAGCGGCCCTCCAGTGCCGCAATCGCCCGGCGGGCATTGCCGGATATCCCGCGCAGTTCATCCAGTGCTGCATCATAGCCTTCTGCAATGAACCCTCCTTGCGAGCGTTCCGTTGGCGGTGACACGACCAGTGCGCGCTGCATCAGATCGACCAGCGCACCGTGTCCGCCCATCGCGGGCAGCAATTGTTCCAACAGGGCGGGCCGATCAGGCTTGGCAGACAGGAAATCACGGATCCGCCGCGCTTCTGCCAGACCATCGCGAATTTGCCCGAGATCGCGTGGGCTTCCCCGGCCCACCACCACCCGGCCCAAGGCCCGGCCAATGTCGGGCAGGGCGCGCAACACTGCGCGCAAATCGGCGCGCAGCAGGGGATCATCATGCAGCCAATGGACCAGTGCCAGCCGCGCTTCGATGGCGGCGCAGTCCAGCAGCGGTGCCGCCAGATCAACCGCCAACTGCCGCGCCCCGGCACCCGTGACGCAGCGATCGACCGCCGCGATCAGGCTGCCTGCGCGGCTGCCCTGTTGTGACACAAGGATTTCCAGGCTGCTTCGCGTGGCTTCGTCCATCGCCAGCGTGGCCTGCCCGATGCGCGCCGCCGGCGGCTGGAGGAACGGCAGATTGCCCCGCCCGACATGGCCCAGATAGGCCACCAGTCCGCCAGCTGCTGCCAGCATCGCCCTGGTGAAATTTCCGAAACCGTCCAGCGTGGCAACGCCGTACAGCGCCTTCAGCCGCGCTTCGCCTTCGTCGCTGCCAAAATCCTGCCGTGGCCGCAGGATAGCATCCTCGGGCGCGCCCTCCCATTCCTCGGGCGCGATCAATTCGCTCGCACCCAGCCTTGCCAGCGCCGCCCCGACCGCTTCGGGGGTGCATTCTTCCAGTTCCATCCGGCCGGTCGAAATGTCGCATGCGGCGATCCCGATGGTGCCGCGAAGATCGCACACCGCCGCGAGCATATTGGCCCGGCGCGGTTCCAGCAGAGCTTCTTCGGTCAGGGTTCCGGCCGTAACGAAGCGGACGATATCGCGCGCCACCAGCGCCTTGTACCCGCCGCGCTTCTTCGCTTCTTCGGGCGTTTCGATCTGCTCCGCGATTGCCACCCGGCACCCGGCCTTGATCAGCCGCGCCAGATAGGTTTCTGCCGAATGCACCGGCACGCCGCACATCGCCACCGGCTGCCCGTCATGCTCGCCCCGGCTGGTCAGCGCGATATCGAGAATTGCGGCGGCCTGCCGCGCATCGTCGAAGAACAATTCGAAGAAATCGCCCATCCGGTAAAACAGCAGGCACCCTTCGGCCTCGCGCTTGAGCGCGAAATACTGCTGCATCATCGGAGTTGGCCCCTTGGCCCCGGTAACTACCTTCGTACTCGCCATGCGCGCGGGCCTACCCGCAGTGGCGCCGATTCGGGAAGGCTCACGGGCAAGCTTTCCCCTATCACTTGGCACCATCCTCGGTTACGACAAGTCCGAGTTTTTACGTGAGTATCTGGAGGGATTACCTTGGCCGACAAGAAGCAGACCGGTTTCACCGCACGTGAAGCATTATTCTACCACGAAACCATCCGCCCGGGTAAAATCGAAATCATCGCCTCCAAACCGATGGCGACCCAGCGCGACCTCAGCCTCGCCTATTCGCCCGGCGTTGCTGCGCCGGTGCAAGCCATTGCCGATGATCCTGCCAATGCCGCGAAATATACCGCCCGGGCCAATCTGGTTGCGGTAATTTCCAACGGCACCGCCATCCTGGGGATGGGCAATCTGGGCGCGCTTGCGTCCAAACCGGTGATGGAAGGCAAGGCGGTATTGTTCAAACGCTTCGCCGATGTCGATGCGATCGATATCGAGCTCGATACCGAAGATCCCGAAGCCTTCATCAATGCGGTCGCGCTGATGGAGCCGACCTTTGGCGGGATCAATCTGGAAGATATCGCGGCGCCAGAATGCTTCATCATCGAGCAGGCATTGCGTGACCGGATGAACATACCGGTCATGCATGACGATCAGCACGGCACCGCAATCATTTCGGCGGCAGGCCTGATCAACGCCTGCCATCTGACCGGGCGCGAGCTCAAGGATGTGAAGATCGTCGTGAACGGCGCAGGAGCGGCGGCGCTTGCCTGTACCGCGCTGATCAAATCCATCGGTGTGCCGCATGAAAATGTCATCGTGTGCGACCGCTCCGGCCCGATCTATCCGGGCCGCGAGAATGTTGACCAATGGAAAAGCGCGCATGCCGTGCCGACCGAGGCGCGCACGCTCGAAGAAGCGCTGGACGGCGCCGATATCTTCCTCGGGCTGTCGGCGGCGGGCGCGCTGAAGCCGGAATGGGTGAAGAAAATGGCGGACCGACCGATCATCTTCGCGATGGCCAATCCGGACCCGGAAATAACGCCCGACGATGCCAAGGCGGTGCGTCCCGACGCGATCATCGCCACCGGCCGTTCCGATTATCCCAATCAGGTCAACAATGTCCTCGGGTTCCCGTTCATCTTCCGCGGCGCGCTGGACGTGCAGGCGACCACGATCAACGAGGAAATGAAGGTTGCCGCGGCGCATGCCATCGCTGAATTGGCGCGTCAGCGCGTGCCCGATGAAGTGGCTGCAGCATACGGTATCAACCAGAAGTTCGGGACCGATTACATCATTCCCGCCCCGTTCGATCCACGCCTGATGGAGGTTGTTTCGGCGGCAGTGGCCAAGGCGGCGATGGATTCGGGTGTCGCCAAGGCTCCGATTGCCGATTTCAATGCCTATAAATTGTCTCTCAAGGCGCGGCTCAACCCGACAACTTCGGTGCTGACCAACAGTTACGAAATCGCCAAGGCCAATCCCAAACGGGTGGTGTTTGCAGAGGCGGAAGAAGATGTGGTGCTGCGCGCCGCGATCCAGTTCCGCGATTTCGGATATGGCACCCCGGTTCTGGTCGGACGGACCAAGGCGGTTGCGGATAAATTGCACATGCTCGGTGCGGACAATCCTGGCGATTTCGAGATCCAGAATTCGGCCGATTGCGAATATGTTCCGGAAATGGTCGATTTTCTCTACACACGGCTGCAGCGCAAAGGCTTTACGGAGCGTGACGTGCGCCGGATGGTCAATCAGGAACGCAATGTGTTTTCCGCGTTGTTGGTTGCCCTAGGGCACGGCGATGCGATGATTTCCGGCCTGACGCGAACCTTTGCGCAGACGGCGCGCGAGGTGAACTTGGTGTTGAATGCCAAGGAAGGCGCGCTGCCATTCGGCATCCATATGTTGATCGGCAAAAACCACACCACATTCATGGCCGACACGACAATCAACGAACGCCCGAGCGCGGAAGAGCTGGCGCATATCGCCCGCGAAACTGCTGCCGTCGCGCGGCGCATGGGCCACGAACCGCGGGTGGCGTTCCTGTCCTATTCCACTTTCGGCAATCCGAGCGGCAAATGGCTCGATAATATTCGCGGCGCAGTGGCAATTCTCGACCAGGAAGATCCCGGCTTCGAATATGAAGGCGAAATGGCGCCCGATGCTGCGCTCAACCCCAAGGTCATGGCGTTTTATCCTTTCAGCCGCCTGTCAGGCCCGGCGAATGTGCTGGTGATGCCCGGCCTGCAATCGGCCAATCTGTCGGCCAAATTGCTGCGCGAACTGGCAGGCGATGCCACCATCGGGCCAATGCTGATCGGAATGGAGAAACCCGTCCAGATTCTTCCGATGACGGCGAGTGCGCCCGATGTGCTGACACTGGCGGTGCTGGCTGCGGCCGGGGTCGTGGGCTAGATCGACCAGAGTATTTATCCAAGCGCGTTCCACGCGCTACAGGCAGCAGGCCCGATTGCGAGCGGTGATCATTTGCGCCGGTACCTGAAATACCAGACCTCATGCCCCAGCCGCCGGGCTTTTTTGTCGTAGCGGGTTTCGCTCCAGCCGCCGGGGCGGGTCTGGAAGTCTTTCGGGCCGGTAATCAGCCATTCGAACTGGTGCGTATGGCGGCGCATTACCATCAGCGCGTGGCGCAGATAGACCGGGTGATCGGTGCCGAAGCGGAACTCGCCGCCCGGTTTCAGTTTGGCGGCGATCATGTTGAGCGGGCCGTCATTCATCATCCGGCGTTTCGCATGGCGCGATTTTTTCCACGGGTCTGGATGCAGCAGATAGACGAAAGACAATGCGCCATCGGGTATCCGGGCGAGCACTTCCAGCGCATCGCCCATATGCAGCCGGACATTGGTCAGGCCCAGATCGCGTACGTGCCCCAGTGCGCCGACCATCCCGTTGACGAAGGGTTCCGCGCCGACAAACGCATGATCGGGCAGAATATCGGCGCGCGCGGCCAGATGCTCGCCCGCGCCCATGCCAATCTCGAAATGCAGCGGGACATCGCGCCCGAACAGCGCCTGGCATGTGACCGGTCCTTCGTCCGGCACGCTGAGCGCCGGTAGGAGCGTGTCGAGCAGTTCCTGCTGTCCTTGGCGCAAGCTACGGCCTTGCGTGCGCCCGTACAGGCGGTTGAGGGTAGTCGGGTCACCAGGCTTGTTCGCTGTCATGCGCGCCGGTTAGATGGGAATGCAGCCGGTCTCAAGTGGGGGAGTAGGGTTGTGCGGGTTGTTTTCACTCGCGGCAGCCAGAGCGCGACTGCGCGCCCGAGCTTATGCGAGGAAAGCCAAGGCGGCGGATGCCGCCGCCCGGCGTTTGAGGCCTGTAAAATTACGCCGCTTCGGCCTTGGCATCCGGATCGCGCAGCACATAGCCGCGGCCCCAGACGGTTTCGATGTAGTTTTCACCGCCACATGCGTGGGACAATTTCTTGCGCAGCTTGCAGATGAACACGTCGATGATTTTCAGTTCCGGCTCGTCCATCCCGCCATACAGATGATTGAGGAACATTTCCTTGGTCAGCGTCGTCGCCTTGCGCAGCGAAAGCAGTTCCAGCATCGCATATTCCTTGCCGGTCAGATGCACGCGGGCGCCGTCGACTTCGACGGTTTTGGCGTCGAGATTGACCGCCAGCTTGCCGGTGCGGATGACCGACTGCGAATGGCCCTTGGACCGGCGCACCACGGCGTGGATGCGGGCGACCAGTTCTTCGCGGTGAAACGGCTTGGTGACGTAATCGTCGGCCCCGAAGCCGAAGCTGCGGATCTTGCTGTCCATTTCGGCAATGCCGGACAGGATCAGAACCGGCGTCTGCACCTTGGCGACGCGCAGTTTCTTCAGCACGTCATAACCATGCATGTCGGGCAGGTTGAGATCGAGCAGAATGATATCGTAATCATACAGCTTGCCCAGATCGAGGCCTTCTTCGCCAAGATCGGTTGAATAGACATTGAAGCCTTCGGTCGTCAGCATCAGCTCGATGGCTTTTGCTGTTGTCGGCTCATCTTCGATCAGCAGTACACGCATGGGAAAGTCCCCCTTTACCCGAAATTCCTTGCCCAAATCAGGCAGCCCCTAACTACTCAGTAAGAGGTATTGACCGGTATTAACCACACAACTTCTGAACAGAAAAGGTTAATTAAGCGTAAACCCAGGGAATCCGGCGAGTCGCATTACATGTTTGGCCCCTTGCGGGGCCGCCTCAAACGCCGGGCGCAGGCCATCCGGCCTGCTTGGCTTCGCCGCATTAGCGGCGGTGGGCGGTCGCCCTTTGGCTGCCGCGACCAAGATCGCGATACGATACTTCAAGGCTTGGAATGGGCCGGTCACCGACCAGGTGACCGCAAGCGCGACCGCGCGCCGGGCGGTTAGCCCGCCCCTCGGAGGCGTTGGCGCAGCCAACTAGCCGTGAGAGAAAACAAAACCCCCGAAACCACTTACCGCATCCCGGCCATCTTCTTCTGCCGCCGCCGCTGAACGCTGCTGCCGATTCCCATGGCCTCGCGGTATTTGGCCACCGTCCGCCGGGCCAGATCGAATCCTTCGGCTTTGAGCAGTTCGACCAATTTATCGTCCGACAGGATTTTTTTCGGATCTTCCGCATCGGTCAACCCCTTGATCCGCGCCTTGACCGCTTGGGACGATGCACCGCCTTCGCCGTCGGCATCCGCGCCGACACCGCTGGTGAAGAAATATTTCAGTTCGAAGGTGCCCCGGTCGCAATGAAGATATTTGTTGCTGGTTACCCGGCTGACGGTGCTTTCATGCATTTCGATCGCTTCTGCCACGGTGCGCAGCGTCAACGGTTTCAATTCCGATACGCCCCGCCGGAAAAACCCGTCCTGCTGCTTCACGATCTCGGCGGAGACCTTGAGGATTGTCTTCTGCCGCTGATCCAGCGCCTTGATCAGCCAGTTTGCGTCCCCCAGCCGCTCTTTTAGCCAGGCGCGCGATTCGCTGTTGGTGCTGCCTTGGCGCAGTTCCAGATAGTAGCTCCGATTGACCACCAGACGGGGCAGGGTGGCTTCGTTCAGCGCGATGTTCCAGCCGCCTGACCGGTCCTGTGCGATCAGCACATCGGGAACCACCGCAGTGCCTTCGCTGATGCCGAATTGCAGGCCGGGCCGCGGATCATAGGTCCTGAGTTCCGCCAGCATATCGGCGAAATCCTCATCGTCGACATCGCACATCCGCCGCAATTGCTCGAATGCGCCTTTGGCGATCAAATCGAGATTATCGATCAGCCGGGCCATACAGGGATCGTATCGATCCGCTTCCCGCGCCTGCAGCTCAAGGCATTCCGCCAGATTGCGAGCGCCCACGCCAGCGGGGTCGAGAGAATGGACCACGGCCAGTGCGCGCTCCACTTCTGGCACCGGCACATCCAGCTCCGCCGCGACTTCGCGCTCGTTCATGGTCAGATAGCCGGCATCGTCGATCTGACCGATCAGGTACCGCGCCAGAAATTCCTCGCGGGCATCCCCGGCGGCCAGCCCCACCTGTTTGTTCAGATGATCCGCCAGGCTGATCGCGCCGCCGCCCCGTTCGTCGATCGACGGGCCTTCGGTCCCCATCGCCTGGCTGCCCGCACTGCCCCATTCTCCGTCACCGGTGTCACGATCCCGGTCGAGGGCTTCGGCGGCGATGTCGAGCGGGCGGTCGGCTTCGCCGTGCCCCTCGGCCATCAGGATGTCCGAAGACGCCTCGTCCCGAGCCGCTTCGGGAAGATCGTCGGGTTCGTCTGTCTCGCGGCTGACCTCACCCGCTTCCAGCAGCGGGTTCGATTCCAGCGCTTCGCCGATAAAGGCTTCGATCTCGAGATTGGACAGCGCCAGCAGCTTGATCGCTTGCTGCAATTGCGGGGTCATGACCAGCGATTGCGATTGCCGCAGGTCCAGGCGCGGGCCCAATGCCATTACTCAGGTTCCGACTGGAAAGGGCTCTGGAGGATTGGCATAGGTCACGGCTTGGGGATCACAGGGTAAATCCTTCGCCGAGGTACAAGCGGCGGACATTCTCGTCAGCAACCAGATCATGCGGGGTGCCGGCAAACAGCACCTGCCCGCCATAGATGATGCAGGCGCGGTCCACGATATCCAGCGTTTCGCGGACATTGTGATCGGTGATCAACACGCCGATTCCGCGGTCCCTCAGGTCGATCACCAGATCGCGAATGTCGCTTATCGACAGTGGGTCGATCCCGGCAAAGGGTTCGTCCAGCAGCATGATCGAGGGTTTGGCAGCCAACGCCCGGGCGATTTCACAGCGGCGGCGTTCCCCGCCCGATAGTGCCATTGCCGCAGAGTTACGCAGCCGTTGCAATCCGAATTCGTCCAACAGCCGTTCCAGCTCGGCAGCGCGGGTATCCTTGTCCGGTTCGACCATTTCCAGCACACAATTGATATTCTGTTCGACTGTCATCCCGCGAAAAATGGATGTTTCCTGCGGCAGATAGCCCAGGCCCAGGATTGCCCGGCGATACATCGGCAGTTTGGTCACATCCTCTCCGTCCATCAGGATGCGGCCCGAATCGGGGCGAACAAGCCCCATGATCGAATAGAAACAGGTGGTCTTGCCCGCACCATTGGGGCCGAGCAGACCAAGCACTTCGCCCTTGCCCACGGTAAGCGAGATGTCAGTCAGCACTGCCCGCTTGTCATAGGATTTTGCGATGGAGATCACTTCCAGCCCGCCCTGCGGAATAGGCACGGATGCCGCCGTGGGGGAAGCGCCCGAATCGGACGTCTGAGGGGCCATCGAAGCCGCACCGTTACTATCTAATGTCGTCATTACAGTCCCATGTAGCAGCGCAGCGCTGACAAAAAACCCCTCAGATGAGAATTTTGGCAAGGTTTGTGCATGCGCCAGGTGAACATAGCAGCTTCGCCGGCTTTTTCGACAAAGTTACCGGATTTGACCTTTGGACAAAGGTTTGAGATACTATTTGCCGGGTCTTAGGGGTGAGGATGCGCATATGAGCCGGACATTGGACAAGGTTTCGCAAGGCAAGCCGGCCGGTTCAGCCAGCAAATGCAACTGGCGCCGCGGAATGAGTAACAATGTGGCCTACGCTCTGCTGGTCTATACCGGACTGCAGATTTTCGTAACCGTTGCCGCGATGGAACGCGGTGCTATGTCGATCCTCCCCTACTTCGCGCTGGTGGTGCTGGTGGCGGGAATCATCCCCGCATGCCGTTTTTTCGAGCGCCGCTGGATCGGACTGAGCGATACGGAGGCAGCGGACATATCCTTGAAACCCACCTATCGCCGCGATCAATTCGGGCTGTGGGCCATGGCTATAGGATTGCCCTTTATCATGACCGCAATTTTCAAGGCCGTAGCGGCCGCCTGATTGCTTCCTCGATTCGGCCTTGATGTTGCGCCTGGTTTGACGCTGGCCTAGGTGCGGGCGATGTTACAGGCGCCATTTCCCCATGATTGATCTTCCTGCCGCCCAGGATCGCTGCATCCAATTGCTGGATGCGGCCTCACGGCACGGCGCAACCAGCGCGGATGCGGTCGCCAGCGCCGCCTCCTCCGAATCCGTTTCCGTCCGGCTGGGGAAACTGGAGGATGTCGAACGGTCCGAAGGTGAAGAAATCAGCCTGCGTGTCTTTGTGGGCAAAAGATCGGCCTCGATCAGCACCAGTGATTTTTCTGCCGCCGCATTCGAGGAATTGGCACAGCGCGCTGCGGCAATGGCCAGGGCTGCACCGGAAGACCCCTATGCCGGGATTGCGCCTGCTGAATTGCTCGCCCGCGATACTCTCCCGATCCTCGACCTCGAAGATGCGGCAGAACCGGACCCGCGCAGCCTGCGGACCATGGCGGAAGAAACAGAAGATGCCGCGCGCGCCGTAACCGGCGTGACCAACAGCGAAGGCGGCACTGCCAGCTTCGGCCGCTCGGTCGCGGCGCTGGTTACCAGCAATGGGTTCATCGGCGGATATGGCGCGACCAGCCATTCGATAAGCGCCAGCGTGATCGCGGGCGAGGGCAGCAATATGCAGCGCGATTATGCGTATCGCACCATGCGCCATGCCGCAGATCTGCCGCCGCCTGCCGAAATCGGACGCCGCGCGGGCAGCCGGGCAGTTGCGCGGCTGAATCCCGGCGGTATGCCCAGCGGGACCATGCCGGTGGTGTTCGATCCGCGGGTTGGCGGAACCCTGATCGGCCATTTGCTTGGTGCCATATCGGGCAGCGCGCTCGCCCGGCGCTCCAGTTTTTTGCTTGACCGGCTGGACGAGGATATTTTCGCGCCCGGAATCAGGATCCGGGATAATCCGCACCTGGCCCGCGGATTGCGCTCTCGGCCCTTTGACGGGGAGGGGCTGCCCACATCGCCGCGGGAATTGGTGGAAGGCCGCAAGCTGACCGGTTGGCTCACCAATCTGTCCGCTGCGCGCCAGCTTGGCATTACCCCAACCGGCCATGCCGCGCGCGGCGGCAGCGGCGCGCCCGGCATATCGGCCAGCAATGTTCATCTCGAAGCGAGCAGTGTCAGCAGGTCGGAATTGATCGCTGATATTGCTGACGGTGTGCTGGTCACCGAACTTTCTGGCCAGGGCGTCAATCCGGTGACGGGCGATTATAGCCGCGGCGCGTCGGGTTTTCGGATTGTGAACGGCGAAGTGGCCGGACCGGTGGCGGAATTCACTATCGCCGGAAACCTTTTGGCCATGATGGCTGCCATATCGGCAGCGGATGATCTGGAAATGCACCGCGCGATCAATGTGCCAACCCTGCGGATAGATGGCATGGTGGTAGCTGGGGAGTGATCATGACGGCGATCTGGCGAAAAATCCTGCTGGCCGCGCTGCTGCTTGCCCCGGTTATCGCCCCGGTCATTGCTGTGCCTGCCCATGCCTTGATCCCAGCTGCGCCGGACACCGAAACGCCGGGACCCTCGGCAGAGCCACAAATCGCCAACACCGCCGCAGAGGGTGCGGACGAACGCATCGCGGCGCGCATTCACGACATTTTCAGCCAATTGCCTTCGCTTTCAGGCGTTAGCGTTTCGGTCAGCGAAGGTGTCGTTACCTTAGGCGGGACAGTGCCTGATGCTGCGGCAAGGGACCGGGCAAAAGCGATAGCCAGCCGGGTTGACGGGGTGGTGACGGTCGAAAATCTGCTCGAACGCGATGTCTCGGTCGATGTCAGCCTGGGCGCGCTGGGCGAATTGTCGGGCCGCATATCCGCAATCGCCAGGATGTTGCCGTTGATTGGGGTGGCGCTGGCAGTGGCATTCCTGATCGGCCTGGCCGGCTATCTGATTGCCGGGCTGGGGGTGATCTGGCAGCGGCT
>JAGXGU010000061.1 GCA_024636575.1 Altererythrobacter sp. | reverse complement strand
GGACTGCGGGTGGAGTGCGAATTCCACCTTACGGGCGAACTGGCCGGATTGATCTGGGACAGCGAGGACACGCTCGATCACCCGCTGCTGGCCTATAGCGCAGACCGCGACTATTCGCATACGATCCTGCGCTTTCGCTGGCGCTCGTCGGGCCTGATCCCGCTTGATCAGGCCAATGGGCCGACCCTTACGATCGAAGGGCGGGATTCCGCCGGAACTCCGCGTACCTGGTTTGTGCGGCTGTGGAACTACGCGGTCGGCACCCCCCAGGACGCGCGGATCGAGATCAAATTTTCCGAGCTGCAAAGCGGCTGGGTTCTGCCTGGCGAAGTGGTCCATCCCGGCGATATCGACCGGATGTTCATTTCGCTGGTTCCGCCGGGGTATGTGCCGGGCGCCGTCGCGCCCCTGCCTGCCCGTGCATCCGCGAACCTGCTGCTGAGTGACATCGTCTGCGAGGGCGACCGGGCGATGCTTGAAATCGGCGACGTGCTCGTTCCGCCGCATGGCGAGCAGATTGCCACCGCCTATGATGATGCGTTCAACCAGACGCCGGAGCGGCTGCTGCGCACGATCCGCGGCCTCGGCTACCGCGGGACCATCCTGCATTATGTCGGCATGAGCCACTTTTTCCAGCTCGAACCACGCGATGGCCTATTGTTGCCCCGGCTCGACGGCACTCTCAGCGTTCCGGCAAGCGCATGGCATTCGGCATTCTTCACGCGCTGCTTCGCGCTCGGATATGAAGTCATCGCTTCGCTGTCTTACGAACTTTTCGCGGCGCATTGTCCGGAAGAATGGCAGCAGCGCACGTTCGATGGCGAACCGGCCCGCACCGGTTGGGTGCCGCCTTCCGCGCTCCTGTCGCCCGCCAATATCGCCGCGATGGATTGGTTGAAAGCGGTCGCGCGCAAATTCACCGGACTTCTGCAGGCGGCCCAATTGCCGGTCCGTTTCCAGATCGGGGAGCCGTGGTGGTGGGTCATGAACGATGGCCGGCCATGCCTTTACGACGCTTCGGCAAAAGCGGCTTTCGGCGGCAACCCGGTCGAAATTGCGACTATGCGCGCGGCGCTGGACAGCGCGCAGACGCAGCTGCTGGATCTGGCAGGCGCCGCCCTCGCCCAGTCAACAGCGGGGCTGACACAGGCGGTACGCGATGCAGCTGGCGGTCCGGCCGAAGTGCTCCTGCTGGCCTTCACGCCGACTATTCTGGCCGCCGATATGCCCGAACTGAAACGGGCGAACATGCCGCTGGGCTGGGCCGCCCCCGCATTCGACCGGCTCCAGCTGGAGGATTACGACTGGCTGACGGCCGGGGCCGACGCCTTGCGCCGGGCCGCCTATGCGCTCGTCGACCAGCGCCTCGGCTATGGGGTGGAGCAACAGGATTACCTTTCCGGATTCGTCCTGAATGCCGAGGATGCAGGGCTGCATTGGCCCCGTATCGACGCAGGGCTCGACGAGGCCGCCCGTCGCGGCATTGCCCGGCGATTTGTCTGGGCGCTGCCGCAGATTTCCCGCGATGGCTACACCCGCCTCGCCCCGTTCGAGGAAGAAGAGATGCGATCCTTCGATGACGTTCTGTACCCGCTGGCGCTGGGCCGCGATGCGGGGGTGAGCCCTGAATTTTCCACCACCGTTGCGATCACCGCTTCGGGGCACGAACGGCGCAATTCCCTGTGGTCCGACGCCCGTCTGCGGTTCGATGTCGGCCCCGGGGTTCGCTCCGACGCTGAGCTGGGGACACTAATCGCCTTCTTTCGGGCGAGGCGCGGCGCGGCGCGAGGGTTCCGGCTTCCGGATCCGTTCGATTTCAGTTCCAACGCGATGACCGGAACACCAACGATGCTGGACCAGAAAATTGGAGTAGGTGACGGTCTGACGGGCAGTTTCCAGCTGATCAAACATTACGGCGGCGGGGACGAGCCGCAAATACGCCCGATCACCCGGCCCCGCGCGGAGACAATTACCGTCAGCATCGATGGCTTGCCTGCAACCAACTGGTCGCTTGATCCGGGCGGAGTGATACTCTTCGATATCGCCCCGCCGATCGGAGCAGTGATCCGGGCCGGGTTCCTGTTCGATGTGCCCGTCCGTTTCGCGGAGGACAGGCTGGATGTAACCGGTGCCAATTTCGCTGCAGGCGAAGCGCCGTCCGTCCCGCTGATCGAAGTGCGAGAGGCCGTATGAGCCGCACCTTCTTCGCTCGCGAACTGGAAGGGGTCGCGACCTTCTGGCGGATCCATCGCCGCGACGGGGTGACGCTCGGGTTTACCAGTCACAACCGCGACTTGTGGTTCGGCGGCATATTGCACCGCGCCGCCCCGGGTATGGTCCCCAGCGCAATTCGCCGCACCTCCGATCTTTCGCCCGACAGCGCCGATGTTAGCGGTGCGCTGGGCCATGACAGCATCAGCGCGGCCGACCTGGCAGCGGGCCTGTTCGACAATGCCCAGGTGCGGATCGGCGCTGTCGACTGGGAAACAACCGAATTTGCCACATTATATAATGGCTCGATCGGTTCGGTATCGTCGCAAAGCGATAGTTTCAACGCCGAACTGCGTTCGGCCAAGGCCGAGTTGGAGTTGGACTTCATTCCGCGAACCAGCCCGACTTGCCGGGCGAAATTTTGCGGCCAAGGCTGCACTCTATCGGCCGTTCGCTTCACGCATGAGGCGTTCCTGAGTGTGCTGAATCTGGACGAAAACAGGATCCAGTTTACCAATATCGACCCACACTTGTTCGCCGATGGTGAAATTCGCTGGGTCGATGGTCCGCAAGCGGGCCAGCGCATGTTGGTGATCGCTGCAAATTCGGACGGACTGACGGTGGATGTTCCGCTGGACGCGCAGCTGCCTTTTGGTACTCGGGCAATCCTGATCGAGGGATGCGATCACACCCTGGCTACCTGCGCTGACCGGTTCGGCAATGCGGTGAATTTTCAGGGCGAACCCTATTTGCCGGGCAATGATTTGCTGGCGCGGTATCCCTCGTCATGACGGGCGAAACCGGTTCGCTGGCGCAGGCCGCCCGGCGGTTCGTCGGGGCGCCTTTTCGCTTGCATGGCCGTGATCCGGCCACCGGCCTGGACTGTGTCGGGCTGGTCGCGGCGGCGCTCACAGCGATGGGCCGAACGCCGATCCTCCCCCAGACATATGCATTGCGCAACAGCGATATCACCAAGCTGCTGGGCTTTGCCGCCGCTAATGCCTTCCAAGATAGTGCCGGACCGGTCGAACCGGACGACCTTCTTCTGGTTAAGCCGGGCCCGGCACAATTTCACCTGCTGATCGCGGAACATTCCGGCAGCTTCATCCACGCCCATGCCGGCCTGCGCCGCGTGGTCCGCATGCCCGGCCCCCTGGGATTGACGGTTCATCGCCATTGGCATCTGTCAACAAAGGAGTGAAATTATGGCTACCCTTCTCTTGGGATCATTGGGCACGCTGGTTGGTGGCCCACTGGGTGGCGCGATTGGCGTGCTGGCGGGTCGCCAGATCGACGCAAAACTCATCGGCTCAGGTTCGACCGAAGGGCCCCGGCTGAGGGAACTCGCGGTCACCACTTCCAGCTACGGCACCCCGATCCCCCGGCATCACGGCCGTATGCGGGCATCGGGCACGATCATCTGGGCGACCGACCTGATTGAGAACCGGGAAAGCAGTGGCGGGGGCAAAGGGAAGCCTTCGACCACCACCTTCAGCTATTCCATGTCCTTTGCCGTTGCCCTGTCGAGCCGCCCGATCAGGAATATCGGGCGGATCTGGGCCGACGGCAATCTGCTGCGCGGCGCAGCTGGGGACCTGAAAGTCGGCGGTAGCTTCCGTCTTTATAATGGCCGCGGGGATCAACCGATCGATCCGCTGATTGCAGCTGCAGAGGGCGGACGCTGTCCTGCATTCCGCAATTGCGCCTATTGCGTGTTCGAAGATCTCGAACTGGCTGATTTCGGCAACCGAATCCCTGCACTGACATTTGAAATCCTGGCCGATGATGGGGCGGTATCGCTTGCCCAGTTGGTCCAGCAAATCGAAAGCAATCACAGCGCCGATGTGCCGCTGACCAATCTGGAAGGATTTACCTACGAAGGCGGAGCGCTAGTCGATACGCTATTGGCAATCGACGCTCTCTATCCGCTGGTCAGCGATTCAGGGGGCGATCTGCTGACCCTGCAGGCCGCTGCCATCACTTCGGCGGAGCCCATTATGTTGCCGCCTGCAGCATCCGCCTGGCACGAAAATGATTTCGGCGGTGCGGGCGGCCAGAACCGGAATCGTAATGCCGACAGTCAGAACACACCGGAGGCAGTGCGCTATTATGATGTCGCGCGCGACTTCCAACCTGGCATCCAGCGCGCCGATGGTCGGGCGCGTGTCGGCCGAACGCGAACGATCGAATTTCCCGGAGCGATGGCGGCCAATGATGCCAGAGCATTAGCCAATTCCGCGTCCCAGCGTGCCAATTGGCGGCGCGAAACCCTGTCCTGGAGGATTACCGAGCTTGACCCAGCGATTGCACCGGGGGCGATCGTGCGCGCCCCGGATATTGCGGGCACATGGCGCGTGGCAAATTGGGAATGGCGCGAAAAAGGCGTTGAGCTGGACTTGGTCCGCTTGCCGCCTGCCGCCGGGACTGCATCAGGCGGCGACGCGGGGATGCCGGCTAATCCGAATGATTTGTTGGCAAGCCCCACAATTTTGCGGGCATTCGAATTGCCGTGGGACGCAAGAGGATCGAGCGAAAGCCCCATCATGTTCGCTGCGGCCAGCTCAATTGGCAGCAATTGGGCTGGCGCAGCATTATATCACGATACTGCCGACACGCTGAAACCACTTGGCAGCACCGGGCGGGTTCGCAGCGTTATGGGTCATCTTGTGTCACCGCTCGGCCCTTCCGAAGCGCTATTTCTGGAAAAAGATGCATTTGTGGAGGTGGAAATCAGCGCGCCCGACCTGCAATTCGTGGCTACTACCACTGCCGGCCTGGCAGGGGGCGCAAACCGCCTGCTAATCGGCGGCGAGTTGATCCAATTCACGCTTGCTGAACAAGTGCAGTCTGCACGTTGGATCTTGCGGGGATTATTGCGCGGGCGCGGCGGGACCGAACTCGCAGCGCAATCAGGCCATCCAGAGGGCGCGCCTGCAACCTTGATCGACGATAGCCTGTTCGCGCTTGATCCTGCCAACGTTCCAAGTTCAGGTGCCACCTTGCTGGCAGCAATTGGACGCGGCGATGATGCGCCGGTGCATGCGCCACTCGAGAACGCCGGCATCACCCGGCGGCCATTGGCGCCCGTGCATCCGAGACTGTCTTGGGCTCAGGACGGCAGTTTGCACCTATTCTGGACGCGCCGGTCCAGGGGCGCTTGGGAATGGCGGGACGAAGTCGAGACGCCGCTGATCGAACAAAGCGAAGCCTATCGAATTGGAATCGGGCCGGTTCTTGTTCCCGCAATGATCTGGGATACGGGCGCCCCTTCATTGGTGATCGAAGCGAATATGCTGGCCCAGCTAAATTCCGAAAATCCCGGCGCAGAAATCTGGGTTCGCCAAATTGGCAGCTACGCCCAGTCCGACGCGCTACTACTGACGATCCTCGCCTGAGGCGACTCTCGATCGCGTCGAGCTCGATGGCTTCTACTGAAGATGGCCGCGCCGCCCCATAAACCATTCCATTCGGAGACCAGAATCATGGCCGATCCCATATCTTTTCCCATATCTTTTACGTCCGCAACACCGCGATTCGGTATCCCGTTTCTCTTCACGGGGCAGGCGCAGAAGGAATTCTTCGTAAACGAGGCCCATGCGCTCGTCGACCTCCTGCTGCACCCCGTGATAGAGGTCGAATCGGCTGCACCGCCAGCCAATCCGGAGGAAGGACAATGTTGGCTGGTCGGGAGCAATCCGACGGCAGAATGGGCCGGCCAATCCGGCAATTTGGCAGGATGGATATCAGGGAAATGGCTATTTGCCGCGCCACAAGAGGGTATGCGCGTCTTCGATAAATCGACCAGGCAGGCAACCTTTTTCGTAAATGGCTGGCAGAGACTGACCGCGCCCGCTATACCGAGCGGCGGACAGATTGCCGATGTCGAAGCGCGAGCTGCAATTGGCGACCTGGTCGAGACCCTCAGAAATGCCGGAATTCTGCCTTCATTCTGATGGGAACAAACCTGATAGCACCGCGTTTAGGGTGTCTATGGGAGTGATTTGGAGGCGAATTTAAGCAAAAACAAGAGCAAACGATGCTTTCTTGCAACAGTTTAGAGCCAATGCCTGCTTGCCACTTCCTGAGGGAAAAGTTAGAAAACCACCACTCGGTGGCTTTAATTCGATAATATAAGGGGAATTTCATAATGCGGAAACTCGTCATAGGAATGGCGTTGGCCTCTACGGCCCTCGCATCGCCTGCACTGGCCCGTGATGGCCAATGGTATGTAGAAGTCGGCGGCGGGCCAATGCTCGT
>JAGXGU010000060.1 GCA_024636575.1 Altererythrobacter sp. | reverse complement strand
GAACTGGGCGTTCACGCACCCATCGACCTGATGCACGCGGTTCAACATGCAGTCGAAGGCGTGAATGGCACATTGTCCGGCATATTGGGGTGGCTGACTGGAGCGATCTATTCGGGCATCTTTGGCTTGCTGCTCGGCGGGGTTATCGTGTTCGTGCTGCACAAGGTGCTGAAGATCGGTCACGAGGTCGAAACGCATTAATCCGCCCTGGAAATCGGCCTAGTTCAGTCGCTCCAGAATACCCTGCGCGAAAGCTGTCAGCGTATCATCGCGCGCGCCCATCACCACGATCCGGTCGCCCGGCCTGGCGATCTGGACGATGCGGTCGGCGCATTCCTCTCTGGCGGGGAGGTATTGCGCAGTACCGCCTGCGTTCTCGATCAGCGTGATGATCCGTTCGCTGCCCTGGCTACGATCCACCGTACCGCCGAAATACACCGGGTCGCACATCAAGGAGATATCGTCCGGGTCTAATTCGCGCGCAAAGGTTTCCGCCAGTTCCTCGCCCATCTGCCGCAGCGGGCCATAGCCATGCGGCTGGAAGAACGCGATCACCCGGCCGGGATGCTGTTTCAGCGTGCGCAGGGTTGCGGCGCATTTCTGGGGATTATGGCCGAAATCGTCGATCACGGTGATACCAGATGGGCTGTTGCCGATGATGTCGAACCGGCGCGCGAGGCCCGCAAAGCTGGCCAGCGCCTCGACCGCTTGCCCCACCGGAACGCCCGCAGCCACGGCGCCAGAGATGGCGGCGAGCGCATTGGACAGATTGTGCCGGCCGGGCAGGGCGAGGGTCAGCGGATAGGTTTCGCCGTCATGCCGGTCCACGATCAACGCCGCCTGCCGAACCGGGCTGTCGGCAATGCTGCCGGGAACCACACCGATCTGGGCCAGTTCCTGATCGATCCCGAAGGTAATCGCGGATCTGGCATGCGGTAATAGCGCCAGCGCCTCTGGATCATCGGCATTGATAACCGAAACCCCGCTCGCCGCCAGAAAGGATGCGAACAGGCTGCGCAATTCTTCCATGCTCTTGTGATCGAGGCTGACATTCAGCAGCACCGCGACCGCAGGGCGGTACAGCGCGATGGAACCGTCGCTTTCATCCACTTCGCTGACAAAAACGTCACCCTTGCCGACTACGGCGCTGGCAAAAGGGCTGTCTTCCGACACAAAATTCTTCATCACCGCGCCATTCATGATCGTCGGTTGGCGGCCGACTGCCTGCATGATCCAGCCGAGCATCCCGGTGACCGTCGATTTGCCGCTGGTGCCGCCGATCGCGATGCCGGTTTTGGCACTGTTGAACAGGCCGGACAGCAATTGGGCGCGCGTCATCCGGGTGCAGCCCAGTTCCTTTGCGCGGACCATTTCCGGGACGGTGTCTTCCACTGCGGCGGAGGCGATCAGGATTTGCCCCGGATCGGTGATGCCGCTGCCGTCCTGCGGAAACAGGGAGAATCCCTGCGCTTCCAGCCATGCAAATTTTTCCGGCGTGCGGCCCTGATCGCGGCTGCGGTCCGACCCGGCGACGATAGCGCCGCGCCCATGCAGGATTTGCGCGAGCGGCAGCATGCCCGATCCGCCGATCCCGCAGAAAAACCACGGGCGGCCGATGGGTTGGGCGGGGGTAGATGCGTCAGTCATGCGGGGACCGGTATGTTGCCCGCCCACCCATTACAAGCAGGATTACCGCTTTTGCCGGAATGACGTATAGGAACGGCAAATGACCCAGCAAGAATCCCGGCCAAAAGCCAGACCGAAAGCCCGTATCGCGATTGTCGCGCCCGGCAAGAGACTCGAAAGAGAACACGCCGACGCGGTGCAGGAACTGGTTTCGGGCGATCCCTCGATCGACCTTCATTTCCACCCGCAATGCTTTGCCCGCCACGGCCATTTCGCCGGACCCGATGCCGAACGTCTGGGGGCGCTGGTTGCATGCGCCAATGATCCCGGTTTCGACGCGGTGTGGTTCGCCAATGGCGGTTATGGATCGAACCGGATTGCTGCGGATGCGGCAGCCCAGATGGGCGAAGCGGCCAGGGCAAAGCGATATCTCGGCTATTCCGACACCGGATTTCTGTTGGCGGCATTATACAAGGCGGGCATCGGTCAGCCCGCGCACGGCCCGATGGTGGGGGACATTCGCCGCGAATATGGCAATGCCGCGGTTCGCCGGTCGCTCGATTTCCTGTCGGGCGGCAATGCGGGGCTGGAGCCTTCGCTGGACGGAAGGCCCGCAGTTGCGTTCAATCTGATGACCCTGGCAATGCTGTGCGGCACCGATCTGATGCCCGATCTGACCGGCCACGTGGTGATGGTGGAGGAAGTGTCCGAACATCTTTATGCCATCGACCGGCTATTTTTCCACATCGTCCAGCATTTGCACGGTGCAGCAGGATTGCGGCTCGGGCGGATCAGCGATGTGCCGGAAAATGACCGTCCATTCGGTTCGAGCGAGGAAGATATTGCCGGGTTCTGGTGCGCAAAGGCCGGGATAGAATATCTCGGCCGCGCCGATATCGGGCATGATGCGGCCAACACAATCGTACCTTTCGGGCTTGCAGCGCGCCCTCGCGGTCAATAAGCGCGGGGCCCAAAGGAGACCAAGGATGAGAGCGTTTGTTTTTCCCGGCCAAGGCAGCCAAAAGGTGGGCATGGGCGCCGATCTCGCCGCCGCCAGCCCCGCCGCGCGCGAGGTGTTCCAGGAAGTTGACGATGCGCTGGGCCAGAAATTGTTCGCGGTCATGTCTGATGGTCCGGAAGACGCGCTGACGCTGACCGAAAATGCCCAACCGGCGATCATGGCAAATGCCATCGCGGTGCTGCGGGTTCTGGAAAAAGAGGGCGGCATTTCCCTCAGCGACAAGGGGGACTGCGTTGCCGGCCACAGCCTGGGCGAATACACTGCGCTCTGCGCTGTCGGCGCATTTTCGCTGGCTGATACCGCGCGTTTGCTGAAATTGCGCGGCCAGGCGATGCAGGCTGCCGTGCCGGTGGGGGTGGGCGCAATGGCAGCCCTGCTGGGTGCCGATATCGAAAAGGCGCAAGGCCTGGCGGATGCCGCTGCCGAAGGTCAGGTGTGCACTATCGCCAATGACAACGACCCGACACAGGTGGTGATTTCCGGCCACCGCGAGGCGATCGAACGCGCAATTGCCATGGTCAAGGAACACGAAATAAAGCGCGGCATCCTGCTGCCGGTATCCGCCCCGTTCCATTGCCCGCTGATGCAGCCTGCAGCCGATGCGATGGCGGCCGCGCTCGAGGAAACGTGCCCGCAGGCGTTGCATTTGCCGCTTTATGCCAATGTGACCGCCGCCCAGGTCACTGACCCTGCCGAAATCCGAAGATTGCTGGTGGAACAGGTCACCGGCCGCGTCCGCTGGCGCGAAAGCGTGCTTGCCATGCGCGCCGCCGGAGTAGAGCAATTCGTGGAACTGGGCGGCAAGGTGCTTGGCCCGATGATCGGCCGGATTGACCGCGATGCCCAGGTAACCAGCGTTGTGACGATGGACGACATCGAAGCGCTGCTGAAGGTAATTTAAGGTTTTTTCGCGCAGAGCCGCAGAGAACGCAGAGGTGGCCTAAATGAAGCCCATTGACCTGATCACAGCGGATGTCGTCGGCGCGGCTATACGGATACATAGGGAACTTGGCCCCGGGCTGCTTGAATCGGTTTACGAGATGGTGCTTGGGGCATCTTTGGAGAAGCAAGGCTACAGGATTGCGCGGCAGCATCCTGTTGCGGTGCATTATGACGGGATGCATTTTGCCAATGCGTTCCGCGTCGATTTGCTTGTAGACAATCGCCTGGTCGTGGAAATCAAGTCGGTTGAACAACTCAGCAAGGCGCACGCGAAGCAGGTGCTGACCTACCTGAGGCTACTGGAGCAGCCCGTTGGGCTGCTGTTGAATTTTTCATGTGCGACAATGAAGGAGGGCATAAAGCGTCTGGTAAATGATTATCGGCCCTAATCTTGATCTCTGCGTCCTCTGCGCCTCTGCGCGATTAAAAAATCAATGGAGAATAGAATGTTCGACCTAACCGGAATGACTGCCCTTGTGACCGGTGCCAGCGGCGGGATCGGCTCGGCCATTGCCCGCTCGCTCGCGGCGCAGGGCGCGCGGCTGGCTTTGTCGGGCTCCAACGGGGACAAATTGCGGGCTTTCCGCGAGGAGTTGAACGACGATTTCGGCCATGATCATGTTGAGATTACCTGTGACCTGTCAAACCCCGACAGTGTCGAACGCCTTGTCCCGGCCACCATCGACACGTTTGGCCAGATCGATATCCTGATTAACAATGCCGGCATTACACGTGACAATCTGGCAATGCGGATGAAGGACGAGGAATGGAGCCAGGTGATGCAGGTCAATCTGGAGGCTGCGTTCCGCCTGATGCGTGCTGCCGCGCGGCCCATGATGAAGGCGCGGTTTGGCCGGATCATCAATATCACCAGTGTGGTCGGTGCTACCGGTAATCCGGGCCAGATGAACTACGCAGCGGCAAAGGCCGGCCTTGTCGGCGCATCGAAGAGCCTGGCACAGGAACTGGCCAGCCGCGGCATCACCGTCAATTGCGTCGCTCCCGGATTTATCCGCACGGCCATGACCGATCAATTGCCCGATGCGCAGAAGGAAGCGCTCAACGCGCGCATCCCGATGGGCCGCATGGGCGAAGGCGAGGATATCGGTACCGCAGTGGCCTATCTGGCGTCGAGAGAAGCCGCCTATGTCACCGGGCAAACGCTGCACGTAAACGGCGGCATGGCCATGATGTCGTAACCTTTGGGGGGGTTATCCCCAAGGAATCCAGCTTACACGCTGATCGGCCTTGCCGCGTTAGATGCGAACGCTAAGGTTATTTGACCATTTTCCGGCGCTCGCGGGCGAATCTGCCTGTATGTTAGAGCAATCCTGCCGGTGCGCAAAAGGGATCGAGAAGGACCGATGAAGGCCACAATCGAACGTGCCACACTGCTACGCTGCCTATCCCACGTTCAGTCGGTGGTGGAGCGTCGCAACACGATACCCATCCTGTCCAACGTGCTGATCGACGCCGATTCTGGCGGATCGCTGAAAGTCATGGCGACCGATCTGGATTTGCAGGTTGCAGAAAACATGGCTGCGGCTTCGGTGGAAACGCCGGGCGCGATCACCGTATCGGCGCATCTGCTGTTCGATATCGCGCGCAAATTGCCGGAAGGTAGCCAGGTCAGCCTGGAAACCGCCGATAATCGGATGATAGTTAAGGCCGGACGCAGCCGGTTCAGCCTGCCGACGCTGCCGCGCGATGATTTTCCGGTAATCGTCGAAGGTGATTTGCCGACCAGCTTCGAATTGCCCGCCAAGACGCTCGCCGAAATGATCGACCGCACCCGGTTTGCGATTTCGACGGAGGAAACGCGCTATTACCTCAATGGCATTTTCCTGCACGTATCTGATGAAGACCAGCCGGTGCTGCGTGCTGCGGCGACGGACGGCCACCGCTTGGCGCGTTTCACCCTTCCGCGCCCTGATGGGGCAGAGGGTATGCCCGATGTGATCGTGCCGCGTAAGGCCGTGGCCGAACTGCGCAAATTGCTCGAAGAATCGCTCGACGCCAATGTCCAGATCGACCTGTCGGCCAGTAAGATTCGTTTCACCATGGGCGGGGAAGGCGGCGTGGTTCTGACCAGCAAGCTGATTGACGGGACATTCCCTGATTACAGCCGCGTGATCCCGACCGGGAATGACAAATTGCTGCGGATCGATCCGCGCAGCTTCTACGAAGCGGTTGACCGCGTGGCCACAATCGCAACCGAGAAAACCCGCGCGGTGAAAATGGGCCTCGAAACGGACAAGATCACTCTGTCCGTCACCAGCCCCGACAACGGCACGGCTGCGGAGGAAATTGCCGCCGATTATGGCTCGGACGGTTTCGAAATTGGCTTCAACGCCAATTATCTGAAGGACATCCTCAGTCAGATCGACGGCGACACCGCCGAATTGCATCTGGCCGATGCCGGCGCGCCGACACTGATCCGCAAGGATGACAAGAGCCAGGCCCTGTATGTCCTGATGCCTATGCGGGTGTGATGCAATTGTAATGCGAAGGGGCGATCCGGACAGGATTGCCCCTCGCTTCCGGCCTGCCAGGTGGTTAAGCTGCTTTCCGAAACCGGGAGAGAACCATGAGCCAAGCCGTCCACGTCCTGCGCGACGACATTTCCGATGCTACTGTGGTCGATACAGAATTCGGCCCATTGGCCGAAGGGGCCGTGCGGCTGAGGATCGAGAGTTTTTCCGTCACTGCCAATAACGTCACCTATGCGGTGGCGGGTGATCAGATGGGGTATTGGAATTTCTTTCCTGCTCCAGATGGATTCGGCGTGGTGCCGATGTGGGGCCATGCCGTAGTCGAAGCGTCGCACAATCCGGAAATCGCGGTGGGCGAACGGGTTTACGGCTATCTGCCAATGGCGACGCATCTCGATGTGGTTCCCGGAAAAACCAGCGATGGCGGCTTCATGGATATGGCCGAGCACCGCCAGCCGATGAGCCCGATCTATAACCAATAT
>JAGXGU010000059.1 GCA_024636575.1 Altererythrobacter sp. | reverse complement strand
TTTCGTCGGGATGGAGGATTAGCACCTGCCCAGGCAGCGAATGTCGCATCGCCCCGCGATAGTTGAACGCTTGCACCCCAGCCACAGTCAAAGCGACAGTGTAAGTATCGTGCCGATGCGGCGAAAACGCTGCCCCGACCAGCCGGTTTGTAACTCGCTCGATCGGCTCGAACGAGCCGGCCGAATGCGATGGGTTCGGGGAGAGCGTTGCAGAATTCATCGGGAGTATATTGGGCGCAAAGAGCAGAAAGGCAAACCTAACGAATTCGAATAGGTTGTCAGGTCGCCCGCATAACTCTCAGGCCTATACTTTCCTTTCCTGCAAAAGCGGCCTCACTTGAGCCTTGGAGGTCCGTCGGCCTGGCCTCTTCCAAGTCTGCTAGCCAGAACAAACCTTCCGTGAGCGCTTCACCTGAATAGATGGCAGCTTTCAACAACCTTGGTGTGGGCTGCGAACGACCAAAATTGGGTCGTTTCGTGCCGGTTTGCTTTTAGGTTCAGCTATAGGCGGCAAGAGCGGCAAAAACTTGGTGGATAGCGGGTATTACCGCGAGGGGAGGATGTGCAAGACTTTCAATCGCCAACCGGAAAGATCAATTGGGCCGTCCGCTAGTCTCGGGTCCGGCAACGGAGTTTGGGCGCGCACAACTCGCGCCGCGATGCACCCAGAGGCCGCGTTGATCGGGCGATCCAACCAGATCCTTGTTGGACTGCGACCCATGTTTCCGACTATCACTGTTGGACCGTCGATGGGATGACGACCGCAAACCGACACGATCTTGCCCTCAAAGGCGTTCGGGGAGGCGAATATGTCAGCAAGCCTGTCCTCGGCCAGTGCACCCGACTCACAACCGCCGATCAAAGCGATGACAAAAATCCAAACGCGCATTTTTGTAACTCCGCGCAACCTCTGTCTTGTTTGCAGCACAATTCCTATAAAAGCGTAAATGACCGCTATTGGGTCGTTAGCGGACACAGCTTCCACGCAATAGTGTAACGCGAGTATTTCATGCAGCCAATCTGTCTATTGAATGCTGACGGGGGGGCGGGTCGAACGTGGGGGATGTTCAGGTGGTTCTGGTTCGTTAGCTGAACGACAATTAAGTTTGCCAAGGCAACTCGTTATCACGCTCTTGCTTCAGCCGCCCCGCGCAGTTCAAAGCCTTCATATCCGTTTGCGGCAACCTCATTGCATTTCTCCGCATAGGCCGGAAAACCGCCAATATAGGGCATGAACACGCGGGTCTTTCCGGGCACATTTGCGCCCATATACCAGCTATCGGCGCGTTGCAGCACCGTTGCCGACGCCACTTCAGCAACATGCGATACCCACTCTTCTTCAGCCGCCTCTGCTGCTTCAATTGTGCTGATCTGCCGCTCATTTACATGGCTGATGCAGTCCGCAATCCATTCGACATGCTGTTCAATCGCCATAATCATGTTGGTGAACACAGATGGACTACCTGGCCCTGTCACAACAAATAGGTTGGGGAAACCAGCGACCATCAGGCCAAGATAGGCCCGCGCGCCGTCCGCCCATTTGTCTTTCAGTTTTGCGCCATTCACGCCGCAAATATTCATCCGGTTCAACGTTCCCGTCATCGCATCAAATCCCGTGGCGAGAACAAGCGCGTCAAAGCCGTATTCTTCATTCGTTGTGTTCAGCCCATTTTCTGTCACCTTATCAATCGGCGCATCCCGCAGGCTAACGATGGATACATTGTCACGATTAAACGTCTCATAATATCCTGTATCAATGCAGATACGCTTTGCGCCAATGGGATACATGTCTGGTGTAGGCGTCAATATTCCTGCGGTTTTCGGGTCGGTCACCGTTTCCCTGATTTTTCGCGCAACAAAATCCGCTGCGGTCTTTTTCGCATCTTCATCTGTAAGCAAATCGGCATAGGCTGCGACCAGCCTTAGCCCGCCAAATTTCCATCGTCGTTCATATTCCCGCTCGCGATCTTCGGGCGAGGTTTCCAGCGCAAGATTTTCATTGGACTCCGTAATGGCAGCAAAGCCTTCACTCCGCGCCTGTGCGCGGTAGGTATCTCGGTTTGCATCCCAATCAGCCTGCATTTCTGCTGATATAGGCGCATTGCGTGCCGGTATGCTGTAATTCGGCGTGCGCTGAAACACGGTCAAATGCGCCGCTTGTTTGGCAATCTCCGGTATAGTCTGGATCGCTGATGACCCTGTACCGATTATTCCAACCTTCTGCCCGTGAAAGTCCACGCCTTCGCGCGGCCAATCAAAAGTCTTGTAAACCGGCCCTTTGAAATCTTCGATGCCGAGAATGTCGATATTCTTGGGTGTAGAAAGACAGCCAGTTGCCATGATGCAGAAGCGCGCTGAAAATTCTTCATCCGTATCTGTCTGGACAGTCCAGCCTTGCCCGTCCTCATCATAGACGGCCGTCTCAACCCGCGTCTCAAATTGCATGTCCCGCAGCAGGTCAAATTTTTCCGCAACATGGTTTACATAACGAAGCAGCTCCGGCTGCGTCGCAAAGCGTTCGCTCCAGCGCCATTCTCTTTCCAATTCCTTGTCGAAAGAATAGCCATACTCCATGCTCTCTATATCAACCCGCGCGCCAGGGTAGCGATTCCAATACCATGTCCCGCCAGCACCGGTCCCCGCCTCAAGAACCTTCACAGACATGCCAAGCCCGCGTAATTTATGCAGCATATACATGCCCGCAAAACCAGCTCCAACGACGATCACATCGTAATGATTGTCAGTCTTAGGTGCTTGTTCTGCCATAAATTACGCCTCTCAAATTGGAATTGACGCTTAGCGAAAAACCGGTCTTTTTTGATGCACCCAATTTTTCGTGTGATTATTTCTTGGGCGTGTGTGTTTTAGGTCAAATATTACTGTCAAGGCAAATGGACCGTTTAGCACGCCGAGCAGGATCTGCTGGTGCGGGGCGACCCATGTATGACAATACTCATGGTGATGTCTCTGAATGCTGAGCGAGGGCGCGCCACCCGAGAAGGAGGAGCCCTGCAATCACCGTAACGCCGACCACCACAACACTAATTCCGCCGATCGTGAAATTGGTGCCGTCTGAATGAACCATTGATCCGCCATAAAGTGGCCCTGCAGCCCATGCGATTAAGAACGATGCGCTTAAAATTAGGCCGAGCACAATACCTAGCCGTGGAGCGATGCCCTTCCAAACCAGTATGAGTGCGAGAATGGAAATTGCTGCATTCACCATCAGTTGCCAGGCCTCATGAAGGCGCGCGTGGCTAGGCCATTCGGGATTGAACAAGTGCGAGCCACTAATTTCCATGAATGGTATCACAACAGATAACACGAATGCACAGAGTGCGACGGACAGGATTGTGATCTTTGGCATTTGCTAGACTCATTTTTATTGCTAAATAGACGCTGTCTATATTGTCCATTAAATTGACAGTGTCAATATGGGCGTGTCCAGACTTCGCAAGCCAGCCAGTCCGTTTCGCTATTTCAACTCCTTGCCTGAGATTATCCGTTTATTTGTAATGATATACGTTCGTTTCCCGCTGAGCCTGAGGAATGTCGAGGTTCCACTGTCCGAGCACCGTTGAAAGTTCTTAAGGAAAAAGGATGAGCACCCTTGATATACGAATACGAACCGCAGAAGAACACGACTTTGATGCCGTAGCTGTGGTCTGGCACGAGAGCGCGAGCGAGGAAGGAGTCGGTCCGCCTCAAATGCCGACAGTGGACGAATTGCGGCAACGTATTGAGGCTGAAGTTCGAAAAGGCTGGCGACTTTTCGTTGCCGTTTGGGATAATGAGATTGTAGGAATGCTAGCACTGAAGACGGAACAAAAGGTGCTAGATCAGCTGTTTGTGCGCCCCGATCATATCGGTAAAGGACTGGGCCTAACGCTCTTTTCACACGCGAAAGTCGAACTTCCATCGGGCTTCACATTGCATACGGCTTCAACCAATTTGAGAGCACGTGGGTTTTACGAACGATTGGGGATGGTCTTCGACGGAGAAGGCAGTCATCCTCGGACCGATCACCCAGTTTCCTACTATCGTTGGAACCCATCTTGTTAGTCCTGGCGGCGGGAACAAGCTTTAGACGAACGATAGCGGACCTTCCGCTCCCCACCCCAGTTTTTGCCATCCAACATCAATTTTGTGCCATAGGTGCTGACGGGGAACAATTTGCCCCGACGCAAGGCATGACGATAGCATCATACTACATCAATGCATTTGCTACTTTAGTATGAACCGCCCCGGGATTGTCGGAGGCGACTGCGCTGCACAGTTGACCAAAGCGGTGTCTCGCCCACCAAATCTGTCCCCCGTCAGCATTGAACAGGCAGATTGGCTGCATGAAATATGTGAGTGTCTTGGGTTCGTTGCAGTGGCTGTAAGGAACGCAAATGAACGCAAAACATCCAAAGGAAAGGCCAGGGCGACGCTTCCGCTTGGCCCAGATGCCGCAGGAAGCACCTCGGCCCCAAGGGGCGCGCGCATGCTCCGCGACCGCCGGATTGGAGCATGAAACCGCGATCCGATCCGCTCCCGCGGCGCGGACAGCGGATATGACACGGGCCAGCAAGGTTTCGCCCTGTAGCTCGATCAGCGCCTTGTGCGGCGCGCCTTCGACGTCCGCCAGCGGGTCGATACACGGACGCGATCCGACCAGGGCGACAACCGAAACCTCATGCAGATGAAACCTTCCGGTCGATGCGGCGCAGGACCACCCACACGACGAAGCTCATGCCGACATACTCTGCCAACTGCCCGACAGCAACGCCCCAGCCGACGCCGACGGTGCCAGACCTGGCGAATGTCATCACGGCACCTGCCATGACCACAACGGCGATCAGTCTGACCAGCAATTGCCACTGCGGCTTACCTTCGGCGTGGAGAACGGATTCGTAGGACACGCTCGCCAGTTCCAGCGAAGCGGCGACGACGAGCGGCACCAGTATGATGCCTCCCCCCGCGTAGGCCTCACCGGCAATCAGCGTCAGGATGGTGCTGCCGAGTGCCACGGCCAGGCCAACGACGAAAATGCCGATCACGATCACGATGACATTGACGCGGAAGATCAGGTTCCGGAACTGCGCAGCCGACGATTGATGGCGTTGGCGGTTGACCTCCGGATAGACCGCGTCGGACAGCAGCATCGCCAGCTTGCCCAGCCCCTTGGCCAGTTGGTCGGCGATACGATAAACCCCGGCCGCACTGGTACCGAAGAAATAGGCGACCGCCAGCAAAGGCCCCTGCTGCAATGCCGCCCAGAGCGAGGTGTTGCAGTAAGTAATGCCGAGGAATTTCAAAATCCCGTCGTTCTCGCGAATTGTCGTCCGCCATTCCGACACCCTTGACAGGCGCAGGGCATCGGGCCGCAACCGCCACGCGGTAATCCACATCACGGCCGCGGTGACGAATTCGATCGCCGCCCAAGCAAAGAGGAAGCGGGCCACACTCGGCCCGGTCAGCCAGATCGCTATTGCGGCGATGAGCCGCCCGGCGGGCGTAATCGCGCCGACAATCACAGTCAGTTCGAACCTGTCGAGGGCGCGGATCACTCCGTACGGCGCGGATACGCGCGCCCACAGCATCGCGCAGATGAAGGCAAAGGCCATGAACGTGTATTGGGGATTGAGCGACAAGGAATAACCGAGGCCAAAGATCACCGCATAAGCGACGAGACAGCCTGCCGCCGCCCCCAGCGCATCTACGACCCCGCCGAATACCGACAACCTGCCGAATGCATCCCAGTCCTTTCGCGCCACATGGGGCGCGCCATATCTCACGATGATCTGCCAGGTCTGGAAACCCGCGAGTGCCGACAGGCCCTGTGCCGTTCCGAAGATCAGCGAGAAGTGGCCGAAGTCCTTGACACCCAGCGAACGGGAAAGGATCGCCAGGTAGATCAGGCTGCTGACAGCGCCGAAACCCTTCCCGCCCAGCAGCCAGCCCGCGTTCTTGAGTATGCGCCTGAATGCAGTTTGCGCATGTTGCGATTCCGGTTCAGCCGACATGGTGACGGCATTGGACGAGATTATGGGATCAGACAAGCGAACCCGGCAGTGTTTCCCTCAGCATCTTATCGGTTGAACTTGCGCTGCGATGTTCTAGTAATGGCGCGCGTCCACAGCGGGTGTGAAACAGCCGGGGGCTGCGAAGTGTTGCGGCCCGCCAGAATCTGAAGGCTACCATGTCGCAAGTCCGCCGGGCAAAGGTGCTCTTTCTGTTCAACCACGACGCAGCGCATCAGTCCGCACATATCGCAGGCATCATGGATTCTCTGGCCCTCGCCCGGCCCGATATCGAAGTTTTCGCAGGCGTCGGATCACCGGAAATCGAACGCGAAGTACGGCGGCTGGTTTCAGGCGACCAACAATCGACAATCCGCTGGGCCGATTTGTCTTTGGGAGAGTTTGCCAACACCGCGCTCTCGCTTCCCAACAGGATCTTCCCGGCAAGGCGATTGGCGCGCCTTCGGGTGAACCAGTCCCTGTTCGCCGGGATGGACATGATTGTCTCGACGGAACGCACCTGTCTTCGCGTCCGCAGGCGCCTGCGCCGCAAGATGAACGGCAATGCGCCGCTTTTCGCCTATGTCCCCCATGGATCGGGCGACCGCAACGTCGCCTATCATCCAGAGCTAGCGCAATTCGATCACATGTTCCTGAGCGGACAGAAACTGGTTGACGAAATGGTCGCGCGAAACCTCGCCTCGCCCGATCATTGCCACCTGATCGGCTATCCAAAGTTCGATACGATCGACCGCGACGCAAAACCGCGCTTCTTCGATAACGACCGTCCAACCTTCGTCTACAACCCCCATTTCGATCCGAAATTGTCTTCGTGGTACGATCATGGGCCGCAGTTGCTGGAATGGTTTGCGGGACAGGCGGACCGTTTCAACCTGATCTTCGCGCCGCATGTGATGTTGTTCAAGAAACGGGTGCACATTTCTCCCGAATATCGTGTCTCGCGGACGAGGCCGGACATTACGGAGGCTGCGCTGGCGGCCGATAATATCCTCATCGACCTCGACAGTCCGCGCCTGTTCGACATGAGCTACACGCTCGCGGCGGACGCATACATCGGTGACATGTCGAGCCAGATCTACGAATTCCTGATCCGGAGGCGCCCGGCATTCTTCATCGACACCCACTCCGACGACTTGCCCGAGGAAGCGCCCAACCGCGCATTCTGGGGTAATGGTCCCGTCGCAAGGTCGGTCGGCGAACTGACCGCAATGCTTCCGGACTTCGAAGCGATCGGGCAGCGGTATCGGGCAGAGCAGGACCGGTTGTTCGGCTACACGATCGACGAGGAACAGGGTGAACGATCAGTCGACAGGGCTGCGGCGATCATTGGCAATATCGTCACCGGTCCCATCGCTGTGGGCGCGCACGGGTGATGATCCACGCGTCTGAGGAGGCTTGGGTTCAGGGTGGTGGCGTACCCCTTCCCCGCATCAGTTTTCTCGTGCCGATGCACGATGCCGAGCTCTACCTCGGCGAATGCATCGATTCGATTTTGGAGCAGTCGCCACGGGATGCCGAAATCATCCTCTACGACGATGCCTCTACCGACCGAACCCGCGATATCGCTGAGGGATATGCGAAGCAGAACCCGAGACTTGTCCGCGTGATCGGCAGCGACGCAAATCGCGGCGTGAGCGTGGCCCGAAATGCGTTGATCGCTGATGCGCGCGGAGAATATCTTTGGTTCGTCGATTCCGACGACACGCTGCTACCCGGTGCGGTGCAGGCAGTCGGCACAGCGATTGCGGAGTTTTCCCCCGACGTCATCAGCGCCGATTATCGCAAGCACTGGCGCCGGGTCCGTGCATTCAAAGGGCGGCGGGGCCGGCTGATAACCGACCGTTTCGAGGCACTGGCCGCTGTCATGGCGTCGCGCAAGCTTTACTGCTGGCTCAAGGTCGCCCGCCGCGAAGCCTGGACAGGCCACGTGCATTTCCCGGAAGGCAAGAAGTTCGAGGACGCCGCGCAAATCCCGCGGCTGGTGCTGGGTGCGCGGACATTCATCCATCTGGACCGCCCGCTGCTGCAATATCGCATCAGGCCGGGCAGCATCCTGTCCTCCATCACCCGGACACCCGGACGGTTCGATGCCGCTGCGCATTTTGAGCTGGCCCATGCGCTCGATGGCTTTCGCGACCAGATCGATGTAGCCGCTTCCTTGCCCGGCACAAATCTCGACAATGTCGATGACGCGCGTTTCGCGGTGAGTCATTTCATCGCCATGGAATATGTGAAGATCTGTGCGCGCATCCGCCGAGCCGGCAATTCGGGTTGCAAGGGCCAGGACACCGGGCCGCTGTTGGTCAAATTCAGGGCCATCATGGACGATGCTTCGCCGATTGCCTTCGCACAAATGCCGGGACGCTACCTGAAGCGAGGGAATATCCTGCGGTATGTTCAGCTTAAGCGCGCTCTCGCTGACGCGCGATGAACGCAAGGGGCGGCGGCTAGGAAAGCCTCGCCATTCGCCACCCGCGCGATTTTGCCTTCGCCGCCTTGGCCGCACTTCCATCCACCAACACGCCTTCGTCTGCCCAGTCGAGCAGCGGGGCATCGCTCAAGCTGTCGGAGTAGAATTTGATCCGACAAACGCATCATGTGGTATTTGCCGCGCTATCACGGCATCAGATTATCCGACGCAACCATCTATCGGATATTCAAACGCAATGGCATGAACAGGCTGCGGAAAGAAGGGCGAGAAAATACGGCGTTTCCAATATACTGCTATTGCTGCCGCTACCCGTGTTCGTGCACTCAAAGTCTACCAAAAGCATACCCAGGCTAACGCGATCGACTTTGTCGATTACATAAACGACAAGCTCCCCTTCAGCATACGAGAAATCAGAACCGATAATGGTCATGAATTGCAGGCCAAGTTCCATTGGCATGTCGAAGTTCTCGGTATCCGCCACGCATATATCAAGCGCGGCAAGCCCCAGCTCAATGGCAAAGTGGAACGATCACACCGCTCCGACGTCCAGGAATTTTACCAGCTGCTTAGCTATACAGGCGATGTCGATCTGGAAGCCAAACTCGGTCAGTGGAAGCACTTCTACAACTTCCACAGACCACACGGAGCCTTCAAAGGAAAATACCCTATGAAGCGCTTCGCGAATGGCTATAACCGCATGCGGTGAATGTCTCGCGAGTCAATCGATGCACATAGCCAGCTGGTCGCAATCAGCATTTGTCGAGAAAGAATGGGCGCCTTTGGCGAATGGAGGGTTATTACATGAACAAAAATAGAATGAAATTCCGCACGTGGTTGATCGGAACAACAACAGCCGTTGCTTTGGGTGCCATTCCAAATGGCCTTTTGGCCCAGGAGGCGCCGGTCGATGCCGACCAAGCCACATCAGGCAATTTCGACACAATTATCGTGACGGCGAAACGTATCGAGCAGAACGTCTATGAGGCACCCGTTGCGGTCACGGTTTTTAGTCCGGAAGCCCTCGAGCAGGGCAATGCCGACAATATCATCGATATTGGCAAATATGTTCCCAATCTGACGGTCACCAATTTCGGGGCCGGTAACCCCAGTTCGCAATTCCCCAGCATCCGCGGGATTGGTTTCCAGGATCACCTGATCGTGATCGACCCGACCGTGGGCGTCTATGTGGACGGCGTATATCTCGGCCGTCAGATCGGCCAGAACCTGAGCTTGTCGAATATCGAGCGGCTGGAAGTCTTGCGGGGTCCGCAAGGCACTCTGTTTGGCCGCAACTCGATTGGCGGTGCAATCAACATCATCACGCAGCAGCCTGGAGATGAGGAACTTGCGACGATCAATTTGAAAGCCGGCACACGTGGCCGGTTGGCTGGTGACGCCTATGCCAACACAAGATTGACCGACACGCTGGCGGCTTCCTTCAGTATCGGGATCGACAGACGAAATGGAATTGGTGATTTCCTTAACATCCCCAATCCCGAAGCGCGCGTTGGCGAACTTCAGGATATTTCAGGCCGCGTGGCGCTGAAATGGACCCCCAGTGACCGGCTGTCGATCCGACTTACGGCAGACGGGAATGACGGAAAGAACGGCCAAAGCCCGTTCACCACTACGATTAAGGCGCCTCCTGGTGGTTGCACGCCGGCAGACATTGCCGATCTTTTTGGCCCGTTTGCTCTCGCCTGTGCAGGCGGGTTGGACCCGGTTACCAGCCAATCCGAAAACCCGTATGATTCGAATTCGGGGCAGGCCGATCTGGCGCAGGCCACAAATTCCGCCTACGGGTTCAGCGGCATTATCGAATATGCGCTGGCCGATAATCTCGATCTGAAGCTGATCGGCAGCTACCGACATTCCGAGTATGAGGGCGGCCTCGATGATGACGGCGCCGAACTGGATTTTCTCTCATTTCCCGAAGTCGGCGAGGCTGAGCAATATTCGTTCGAGCTCCAGCTAAGCGGGCAATCCGGCATCTTCGACTACGTCGGCGGTTTATACTATTTCGACGAGGAAGGGTTCAATTTCCAGCAGCCGACAACGTTCAACAGCTTTGGTGGCGGACTTTTCGAACAGACCCAGGAAACGCGGAGCTATGCTGTCTTTGGCAATATCGGGGTTCAAGTGACCGATGATTTGCGCGTTTCCGGCGGCATTCGCTATACCGATGACAGCAAGGAAGCGACCGCAGACCTGGGCTTTGCGCCGGAATTCGGGGGCTCGGCAGACTTCAACGAGGTGACATGGGAGGCTTCTGCCACCTACGCACTGGCAGACGATCTCAACATCTACGGAACCATTGCGCGCGGCTACCAGTCCGGGCAATTTCCGGCGCGACCGTTCGGCGGCGCCGATACATTCTTTGCCACCGATCCGGTAACCGCAACCAACTATGAAGCCGGCATCAAGGGTGAACCACTTCCTTGGCTGCAAATGGCGCTTTCAGGTTTCTATACCAAGTACAGCTCTTTCCCTGCTCAGGTCAGCACGATTGGGCCCAACGGCTTTATCACGGTGACTGACGATGCAGGTGATCTGCGGTCAATCGGCGTAGAGTGGGAAGGAAACATCAGGTATGGGAATTTCTCTCTGAATACATCGGTTGGCTACATCGATTCAGAGTTTGAAAACGTCGAACCCGGAAGCAGCATTGCGAATGGCAATCGCGCTGCGCTGACGCCGAAATGGACCATTGCCATCGGCCCGCAGGTTGAATTTGACCTGCCGGGCGGCACGATCACCACGCGGGTTGATTACTCATATCGCAGCAGCATGGAGGGCCAGCCCAACAATGCAGCCACGGCATTCATCGAAAGTCGCGATCTGCTGGGCTTCAATATCACCTATGAACCAACAGATGCCGATTGGTCGATCTCTGCCTATGGCAAGAACATCACCGATGAACGTTATACGCAGGCGGCATTGGATGTGGGGCCATATGTCCTCAATATCCTGAGCAACGATGCGAGTGAATTCGGGATCAAGTTCTCCCGGACATTTGGCGGATCATAGGGGGCGCTTCGCCTATTTGGCTATTGGTGCCCCCGTCAGCACCTATGCCACAAAATTGAGGGTGTGATTTAAGAAGGATTTGGCTCTCGTCGTAGTGACGAAGGGACGAAGATGAGAGCCAAATCCTTAATACCCAAAGCGAGTGCTGATCGGGTAGTCAAAGACATCCGCCGCGCAACCCGGCGCCACTTCTCTGCAGAAGACAAGATCCGGATCGTTCAAAGCATGCGCTTTGTGATGATCTGCCTAAAATATTCGAAATTGTTCGCGAAGAATTCCACAATTCGCCTGATATTACCGGCGCCAAGCTTTATGCCTTTTCATGCGAAACGGCAGAACGGCACGGATGGCATTTTGGCAGCAAGATAGCCGGTCACATTGTCGAGGGGTTTGCGCAACTGCATATCCGTGCAGACAAGGCACTATCACCGGATTAACCCGCGCAATGCTTTGCCTCTTCGCAATCCCGACGCAGATGGCCGTGAGCGTTATTGGTTTCAGGAAGTGCATCTCGTTTCACAGGACCGAAGCCTCGGCGGATTCTACGGACGATTGATGCTATAAAACAAATCTCTTTGCAAAACCGCGAAAAGGCGCAAAGCCAATGTTGTCTTCAAAGCCCTTAATCTTGGGCTGAGCGCGGCTTGACTTTCGCATAATTCTGCGGCTGTTCAGACAGTTGATCGAGGGATAGTCGCTCTCTGATTGCAGTTGTTCAAGGTTACGTCCCCGACGGCGGAATGTCAGTTTCCCACGACATTTTTGCCATCCAGTACCGATTGTCGCAGTCCTAAAAGCGGCCGGTCGTGTGCGCTCAACGAAACCTGAATGTAGGGCAGGTTTCAGGTGCGAAGAACGACCCTTGGAACGACCGGTTTGTTGGCGGAAGCCGCCGCGCTGCCAGCGGCCAGGCTCTGGGTCAAATCACTCGCTTGACCATCACGGATACTCTAATCCCGTACAGGCTCCGGCAGCATTGCTGATGCGAGCAGTGCTGCCGCTTCGCGTTCAATTTCGCCAAATCCCTTTGCTTCGGCCACTTTCGCCGCCTTTTGCAGCAAATCGCCAGCCAGACTCGCATCCCCTTCGCGGTCGCGTTTCAGAAGCAACTGTCCCCGCCGCAGATCGGTCAGCGCAGCATAGAAGGCGATTGCGTGGCGTTCGCATATCTCGGCAGAGGCCAGCAAATGGCGCTCGGCCTCGTCATGCCGGTCAAGCACCGTGGCAAGCGCGCCGAGCGAGAGTGCGACTGGACCTTCGGCCGTGAGCCCGCCAGCGGAGGAGAACTGTCCGGCCCAGGGCAGCAGAATGTCGTAAAGCGCCTGCGCATAGGTGCGATTGCCGCAGGCAATTGCCGCGACGGCATATTCGGTCATCCCGTTCAGCCAGGTGGCATCCTGCGGCAAGGCATAGTTCGTTTCCGCAAAATCGGCGAGAACCTGCTCCGCATCGTCGAGCTGTTGTGCCTGCGCGGCGGCCATGGCGAGCGAGGCGCGGATCGTCGGCAGGCCGGGATTGGCCTCAGCCATCGCTTGCAACATTGGCGCCATCGCGCCCAGGGTCCCACGCATCCAGTTGATCGCCGCGAGCTGGACCCCGCAGCACATTTGCGCGTCGGGCTGGCCGCATTCGGCGCCGATCATCGCGGCTTGCTGCGCCAGCTTCTCAGCTTCCGCCAGATCGCCCGCAATCTGGGCCCGCTTCGACATATGGAAGGTATATTCCCATTTCAGCAACGGCAGGTCGAGCTGGCGCACGAGCCGCCCGGCAATCGCGAAACACCGGTCCGCCTCCGCAATGTCGCAGGCGCGCACGGCAGCCGTCGCACGGTACATGGCGGCAAAATAGAGCTGCAGGGGGTCGCCCAGGCGTTCGGCGCGCACCAGCGCATCGGCAGTCCATTCGAGCGAAGCCTTGAGCAGCGAAGGGACCGCCAGCGAGAACGCCATCTGGTTCTGGATCCGTACGATGATCGCATCGTCACCCAGCGCGCGGGCGATGGACAGCGCCTCTGCCGACAGGGCGCGCCGATGCTCCAGCGTGGTGCCGAAGGCGAGCTCCGAGCACAGCAGGCCCAGCACCAGCGCCCGGTCGGCGGCATCGGGCGGCAAATGCTCCAGCGCCATTTCCAGCTGCGCCACCTTTTCGGAATCGGACGCGCCAGATGTGCTGTGCCAACCGCGATCATTGGCCAGCGCGGCCCGCACCAGCCGGTCATTGTCACGCAGCTTTGCGGCGCGGTCGCCTGCCCCGAGCAGGGTCGTGCGATAGGTGGGGTCACCGGCCTGACGCTGCGCCGTGCCAAGCCCGATCGCCAGATCGATCTCGAATGCCTGATCGGACAGCCCATGCTTGGCCGCCAGTTCGGTGGCGGACTGGAAATAGGTCATCGCATCGGCAGGGGCCAGCGCGTCAAGCGCCGAACATCCCGCCTCATAGGCGTAGTGGACCGCCTTGGGCACGTCGTCGCTTTGCGGCGCATGGCACCAGTGGCGCGCGAGTTCTCCCACTCGCGCGCCTTGCCGTTTGCCGACCAGATCCTCCAGCGCCAGCGCAACTTGCCGGTGCGCCACCACGCGGCGGGCGGGGCCGACATCCTGGTACAGCACATGCTGGATCAGAGCATGAGTGAAATGGTAGCGACCGGCAGTGTTGGACAGCTCCCGGATTAGGCCGGCTTCGCATGCCTGGTCCAGCAGATCGATCAGTTGCTCTTCCTCGATCGCCGTCGCGCGGGAGAGCAGATCGAAGTCGAAATCGCGCCCAATGATCGCCGCGATGCCCAGCATGCGGCCGCAGTCCTTGCCTAGCCGGGTGATCCGCGCACCCACCACTTCGCGCACGCTGTCTGGCAAGGCCAGACTGTCGATACCGCCGCTGGCCGTCCAGTTCCCGTCGCTGGAGATCGCCCCCGTTTCCGCAAGGTGCCGCAGCAATTCCGTGACGAAGAACGGGTTGCCATCGGTTTCCCCATGGACCGCCCTGGCAATTTGCTGCGCGACATCCCCGGCCTCGACGCCAACCATGGCGGTTACGCATTCGAGCACCTCGCCATCCTGCAAACCTTCTAGGTTGATCCGCGTCACGCCGTCCATCCGGTGTAGCGCGGCCAGCGTCTCCAGCAGTCCGGATGTCTCATTATCGCGAAAGGTTGCTAGCACGGTTAGCCGCATGGGACTGGCTGACGATGCCAAGTGGCGGAGCAACCGCAGACTGCCCCGGTCGGCCCATTGGATATCGTCCAACATCAGCAGCAGCGGCGTTTGCGCCGCCGCGCTGGATAGCATGCCGACCGCCGCGGCAAACAGCAGCGAGCGTTCCGATTCGGCATCGGTGGCCTTGGCTGGGGGAAGATCGGGGATGCGCCCCGACAGCGCGGGCACCAGCCTGGCCAGTTCCGAACCATGCTCTGCCACATGCGCGCGCAGATCTTCCTCGGGCGCATGCGTGACGTAATGGCCCAGCGTTTCAGCAAAGAGTTGATACGGGGTGACGAGGTCTTCCTCGCAATGCCCGAACAGCACCGTCGTGCCGCGATCGAAGGCTTCGCGCGTGGCGCGCGCGACCATGGTGGTCTTACCCAGGCCCGCCTCACCCGCGATGAAAAGCAATTCACGTCTGGCGCTCGAAGTCGCCCGCGAGACGGCATTCTCGATCAATTTCAGCTCTTCATGCCTTCCGACGAAGTTCGGTGCGACGAAGGAAAGCCGCCCGGGCAAGGGGATGCGCGGGGCCGTGCCGATATCTTCCAGCGGCGACCACAGCACTTCGCTGGCGTCGAACGGCTCGGGATGCCCGTCCAGCGCAACCGGTCCGGTTGCGCGCCAATCATGCTTGCTGCGCCGCCCGGCGAGCAGGCGCACGACATCCGCCGCCATGATCTGACCGCTATCGCCAACACGGCTAAGCTGGGCTGCCTCATCCACGCAGTCCCCGGAATAGACGTCACCCAGATGCGCCACTTCGCCCGCACTCACGCCGACGCGCAGACCGAAGGAATTGCCTTCGCGCCGATTGCTCAGCTCGACCGCCTGCTGCATCGCGACCGCGCAGCCCAGCGCAGCCGATGCCGCGACAAACACCGCGGTCACGCTTTCATCGTCACCGCCTGTCTCGCTGCCGCCATGTTCGGTGATCGCCTGACGCAGGATGGACTTTGCCTTTCGGAGCTGTTCCGTTGCCGCTTCTGGCGCCAACAAATCTGTCGGAACGCTGGATCTGGTGCTGAGTACGGCCAGTTGTTCAGTCGACATATGCAGCTCCTGAGGATTTTCGCGCTGCCTTGCCATCGCCTAGCGACGCGAGATAGCGGATCGCGCTGATGCTGGGCTGGAACAGATAGGCACCGCCGCGCGTGTGGATAAAATGCGGGAACCCGCGGAAGGTCACCTTCTCTTCGCCCACCGGAAAGGTGAATCGGCTGTGCAGCGGTTCGTTATTGCCGAGGATCGGATCGTTGGTGCCCGTGATCCGTGGGTCAATCAGGCCCAGATTGGTCCAGTCATATTGCAGCGCCTCGAACTGGGATGTCAGGCTTGCGCACATGAACGATCCGAGCAGCCCACGCTCCGCTTTGACCGGAAGCGCCGGATCATACATCGGCCCATAGGGAATGCCGCGCCGAATGATCCGCCGGGCGTGATTCGTGTTGCGCTGAACGATTTTTGCATCACGCGGATTGCTGCGCCGCATATGGCTGCCGATCGGGCAGCGCTGGCCGTCCGGATCATGCGAATAACCGTAGTCGTTGAGTTTTTCCTCGCCAATCGGCGGCTGAGGCGATGGCGAGTGCGGCGACATTTCAAGTGGAACACCGTTGTACCAGCGACCCAGCATCTTGGCCGCGACCATTTCGCGCAGGGCATCACGGCGCGACATGGGCGGGGTCCACTTTTTCTCCTCGCCGGGTGGCAGCAACCGCTTTCCGACCGGGTCGGTCATCAGCCGGTCCGCGCATTCGCTGAGGAATTGCTCGAACTGCTCGACCTGTTGTTCGAGCACCCGGAACGCGTTGAAACTGCCATTGAAGCCCAGCACATGCGGGGACGGCACGCGCCAACGGATATCCTCCACCGGCGTGGCATAGCCGAGCAGCATTGCGCCGATTTCAACCAATGGCTGATCGTCGCGGCGATTGTCGGGGCCGTGCACGCCGTAGAATTGCGGCTGGGAAATGCTGTCGCGATAACCGAAATGTACCTTGCCGCCCGGAAAGTCTTCCCCGTCGAGCGCGGCCAGCAGCCGGAACGCGCCCGACGCGGCCATGATGCGATCGGCAACTGCGGCGCGAATGGCGGCATTGTCCGCATGGACGGAAATCATCAAATGGATCCGCTCATGATCCTGCCATTCGCGCTTCCAGCCCGACGGGTCGCTCGGCCCGGTATCCCCGATCAGCTTGCTGCGCGACGGCATCCCGGCGACGAATTCATGCGGGAAACTCGCGATCGATGCGGGTGACACGCCCAGCTTCGCAAGGCCCGAAGCGGTCAGGCCGATATTGACGCAGCTGGTCGGCTTGTCGCCGGACCAGGGCTGCGCGGTGGTGATCTGGGGTGTACGGCTGTCATCGCCGCTGGTCGCATCCGCCAGCCAGCGGCACGCGGCGGCGGGTCTGTCCACCGTCAGGACCAGATGGCGCACAAAATGCTTGCGGTAACCGCGCAGAATGTTGCCCTGCAGATCGGGCCAGTTGATTGCCGGTTCCATCGCTACCACCCCATTCCCGTGCCATGCCTGATCTGCGCAACCGATACGCCGGGATAGCCGCTGAACCGGCCGATCTGGACGTTCCTGTTGGCATCGAGCAGCAGCACCAGATCGCGGGATAAATTCTTGATGTTGCGTTCTTCGGGAAAAAGCGAGGTCAGATCGCGCGGGATCTGGAATGCATCGTGGCGATGGATCCAGTCGATGAACTCCTCCGGATGGAGCGCGGAGGGAGAGGGCGGCGGATCGGCGACCAGCCCCAGCAGCGCATCGAAGACCGAGCCGAATACGCTGATGAAATCACGAATATAGGCGCGGAAATCGCCGTCGAACACGGAATACATGCAGAGATTGCCGCCGACCAGATCGAAGCGCGCGAAATGGACCGTGCCGACATTGCTGAGGCCGGTGAACAGCTCGTCGATATTGGCGGCCACTGCCTGCACCGCCTGCGCCCGGCCAACGGCAGTCTGATCGGCGAGCGGCATCACCAAATTCATGTGCATCTGCAGATTGTCCGCCAGCGCGGTGGAATATTCGGGCTCCGGCGTCTTCACCGGGGCGACTTTGCGCCAGAATGCGACGAGCACAGTCTCCATGATCCGGCGCAGGAATGCGCTGATTTTCGCCCAGATCGTCATCGCTTGCCACCTCCGAGCGGGCAGCCGCTGCCGCCGCGCAAATTGCACGAATATTGATAGGCATCGCGCCGCGCCGCGAGCACTGGGTCGTCCGAACATTCGATTCCCGGGGCCAGGCGCGTGGGGTTGAAGCTCAGCTGCTCGCAGCCCGCGGCGTCTTCTCCTGCGAGCGCGGTCAGCCACAGCTCGCCCAGCACTATGCGCGGCCGGGTCGTGTCCCAGACCTTGGTCGGGTCGTTGATGTCGTTGCCCTGTCCTGCCACGTTGAAGCGCAGTACAAACCGGACTGGGCCGCGTTTCAGCCGTTCGCGCAGTTCGTGGTGCAGATATTTGTCATGCACCCCTTTCTCGAGGAACGGAATGACCCCGGCAACCGGGTCCCATTCGAACCGGCCAAAGGTTTCCGTGCCGTCCGCCGCCACCAGTTTGAACGTATGCAGCGCGTGATATTCCGCCCGCCCATAGCTGGACGGGGTCACCAGCATGGTCGCGGCCACCGTCCCGGGGCGGGCCGCCATATGGGTATTGGCATATTGGACAACGCCTGCAGTGCCATCATCCGCAAAGTCCGGCTTGTGCGCGGGCGAGCGCAATTGCAGCATATCGAGCAGCTTCTGAAACCAGCTTTCGGGCGGGTCGGGTTCGGGCACACCGGCGGCGGCGAACTGCAGGAATTCCTCCGGATTCTGGGCGAAGAAGATCGGCAGCGTGATACCGATCAGGTCGCTCTCGATGTCCTTGCCGGGGTTGAATTTCACCGCCATACCCCGGACATCCAGCGCGCTGTCATGCTCGGTCGGCGAACCCGAGCCATTGGAATAGCGGACGATGACCGGGATATGTTCGCCCTGGAACTGCTCGGCAAAACAGTAGTTTTTCGCCGCCTCCGACGCCACGAAATGTCCGGTCGCGCCAATGCCGACAGCGTGGACCGGGCGCAGCCCCTTGCGGTGATCGGGATAGTCTTCCACCAGCGCCGCATAGAGCCGCTCGCTCATGCTTGGCCGCTTGGGTTCCGCCGCGCCGATGACCGGCACATCCTCGCGGGGCTCGCGGGTCAGGATATGATCAAACAGCGGCGCGTTCGCCACGCGGGAACCCAGCCGCCACTGGTCGCGCTCGACGCCCATCAAGGTCAGTATCGTGGCCAGGACCGACGTATGGTCGAAGGGAGTTTCTCCCTCCGCGCGAAACACGGTGCCTTCCTCTACGAAGGGAGAGACGAGGATCAGCGGGACGCGCACGCCGAAGCGGTCGAACTGGAAACAGCGTTCATATTCCTCCGGCACCGGCGTGTCGCTGCTGTCCTGCCACGGCGGCGTCGCGTTTCTGGGCGGACACACATGGTCATAGGTGCCGCCGTGCTCGTCGAAATTGATGATGAACAGCAGCGAGTTCCAGATATCGGGGTTGCCCGAAAGCGCGTCATACAGCTCCTTCAGGAACCGCTCGCCCTTCCGGATATCGCCCGGCGGATGATAGTCGGTTCCGTTCGGCCCCAGCCCGGGGCCCAGCGGCAGCGTCCAGGACGGTTCGATGAAGCTGAAACGCGGCAGGCTGCCGCTGGCGATCATGCCGAACAATGTGTCGCCAGCCGCCTCTTCCGGTGAGCCGACCCTGGCGAAATGCCCGTCGAACCGCGGATCCTGCAGCTGCATCATGATCCGCCGCGTGTAGGAATAGCCTTCTGCGCCGAACCGATCCTCGATCCACGAACCATCGCTTTGGAAGATCATCCAGTCGCCCGGCCGGTTGTGCCCCTGTTCGCTGAGCACGTTCCAGATGGTCGATTGGGAAAACTGAATGCCCCCCGGCCGCGCCAGCCAGTTCGAATTGCGGTTGTTGACCCAGGCCGTCATGCGCCCCTGATCGTCCACCCCCAGCGAATTGCCCGCAGCGGCAAAGGCGCGGTTGCAATTGGTCTGCGTGGGAACCGAGGCGAAATATCTGTCGGACACTGCGAAGCGGCGAGCGAGCCCGTTCAGCACCGGAAGGTCTTCCGGCGTATGGCTCATCATGATCTCGCTATTGTTGCTGTACCAACGGGCGTAATCTTTATAGAAACCGCCCATCGTCGGCTCCGCTGATTTTTCAGGAGTGACCTTGGTTTCGTACAGCTGGTTGGTGACGTATTCGAAGGCCTCGTCTGGATCGTAGCGGGGCACGGCGTGCCTGCCGCCGGTGCCCCGGATGACATCGTGCCTGCGGCCCCGTGAATCGAAATTGTACAGTCCGGCGTGCAGCCCGTCGAAATGGGGCGAGGAACCGACGGGTATCACATTGGCCGGATGTTCATGTTCGTAGAGCCAGCCCAGCACATTATCGAGCGACCTGTTTTCGAGCATCAAATGCACGATATGCCGGATATGGACACGCTCAACCATGCTGGCCCCGCAATCAGGAGGGAAAAAACAAGCGGACCCGGCTGGCTTGTTAAACCGAACCGATAAGCTTGTCGATTCAACTGCAAATGCGCCCCAGCGCTAGTTGGCGGGGGCAGGATCGTTCTGGGTCAGCGTTCTGGCGAGGCGGAAGCCAAGATCGTCGCGGCGGGTTGTGGCATTTTCCTCTGCGTGCCCGGCCGAGCCGGTCGGAAACGCAGGCGGTTTCCTTATGTCCATGCGCTTCTCCGGCCCGCCACCGGAAGCCTCGCACCATTCCCACATTTCGTCTTTTTCGAGATGGAGCCCGAAAGCGTTGGCGGCGCGTCTCGCCGTGCCGTCCGCCGGTTCGTCAGCCTCGCCCTCGCTGGCAGGAGCGCACAGCGAAAACTCCAACTCGGCCCCGCTGGGCAGGCGGTAGGCATCGCTGCGGCCGGTCAGCCCAAGCCTTGCGTTCAGCCAGTCGGCATAGGCCTGCGCGTCATGCCCGCTGACCTGCACCGCCGCGCGGCACCCCCGGCCCTTGCCATGGTCGGCGGGCCATTCAAGATCGGCCCCGACCGCAATGGCCGCATCCAGATCCGCATAGGTAACCGGATGGCGGCTCAGGGCGAACGGGTAGTCAACCGGCGCACAGTGACCGTCCGGAGCAGCAGCCTGTTTGGCGATTTCGCCCGGCAGGATAGTGACCATTTCGGGAACCGTGTGAACCGGCATTCCGGGGATGGTGTCACGCCAGACCGCTGCGGGTCGAAGCCGGGCCTGCGCCGCCGCGCGGCGGGCGGCATCGTCCTTTGCCCTCTGCTCCTGACGCTCGGCTCTGGCAATTTCGGCCTCTTTCGTTCGGCGCTCCGCCTGCTTGCTCAGCCGGTCGAAATGGTCCTCTATCTCGAATTCGAGGCCTGATCCCGGCACCGCATCATGCACGCGCTGGAGGAAACGCCCGACCGCAGCGACGTCGCTCTTGGCGGCGAAGTCGGCCCATGTTGTCCGCAAGTCCTCCAGCAATCTATCGCGGACCGGCACCGCCGCCGAGGCATGGCTGGTGGCCAAACCAGCGCCCCGATTGATAGCCAGCGGGCCCCCGATCAGATCCCGTCCGATCAGTTTGCCAAGGTTCTGCATCGTCCGCTTCCACTCCTCGTGGTCTTCCTCACCGTTCCAATCGACCAGATCGAGCCAGTTGATCTGACGCAGATCGGCGGGCGGCGCGAATTGTTCGAAGCGCTCCACCGCAACGGGCACGATGATGCCGCGCGCCATCGCATCGCGGCACTCGATCATCGACCATTGGCCTTGGAAATAGGCGGGTGACCAGCAGCAGAGCACCGACCGTGAATCGCGCAAGGCACGGTCGATCACGTCCGGAAAATTGGCCCCTCCGTCAATCTGGTGCATGTCGAAAAAACAGTCGAGCCCGAGTCCATCAAGCTTTTGCTTGATCGGCTCCACTCGTTTTCGGGTTGCACGCGAGTATGAAATGAATACGTCGACCAATCGAACCCCTGCTTACCAAGTTGCGGTCCTGCAAAGAAAGGCCGCGCACTGGAATAGTTTAGCAGGATTGCCAAGTTCGGTCAGTATCCTTTATCGGCCCTGTCGCAGGTACGATGCCGCGCTAGAACGGCAGACCAGCGCGAGCGTTGTGCATGAGAAGTCGAAATACTGCTTTGGAGGCGCTTGATGCGTACCAGTCTTCCTGCATTCCAGGCTAAGCGCACTTGCAAGGTGCGGTCATAATCTGAACAGGTGGGAATTGCCGACGGCGAGTTCTTCACGCAGGAAGTTCGTTTCGCCAAGCACGCCCCAGCGCCGCCCAAACCGAGCCTCCCAAAGGCTGCCATGGACGGGCGCCGCTCGATCCAGGCGGCATCGAAGCGCGCGTTATGCGCCACGCACAGATCCGCCTGGCCGATGAGGCCGTGATTGGCGAGGCCTGTCAGGAGCGAGATCCTGGGGTCCAGTTTCACGCCCGGAAATTTGTTGCAGTCTCGGCGCTGATCACATAGGAAAAATCGTGCAGATATTTAGATCCTTCGCGGTATTATGCTGCTTGCTCAGCCTGTTTGTGCAAGGGGCGGCCTATGCCGCTGCGGCACCGCAAGCGGGCATGACCGCCAGCACCGATTGCGCAGAAATGGTTTCGCACGATGCCGGGCAGTCAGATGCGCGGAATGCATCCGATACCCGCAATCCCTGCGAGAACATGACTCTTGGCTGTCTCGTCGCGATGGGATGTATTGCGCCATTGGTCCTGTCTGAACCATCGGCGACCGATCCTGTCTTGCCCCTGCCGGGCGCACCCTTCGCAGCTGCATTGGCAGACACGTTAAAGGGCCAACTGATCCGGCCCGAATTCCCGCCCCCACAAATCGTCCTGGCTGCGTAGCTTTCAAGCGCGGGGCATTGGCCCTGCCCGGAACTGTTGCGCGCTTACAAGGTGCTGTTCGGCTGCCAAGCGGCCGGCAGGTTCTGTGATCGCCGTGTCCTTTCGGACACCAAAGCGAGGCAAGCGAGATGAACTGGAAAATTTGCTGGGTGCCGGCCGCCGCGCTGATCGCGGTCCCGGCCGCTGATGCGCAGCCGATCGGCTATGACGAGGCGCTGCGGCAGGCACGGGTGGAACAGCCCGCGCTCGAGGCCCGCGAACTGCAGGTGGATGCGCTGCACGCCTTGGCCGGGGCGGCCGATCAGCTGCCTGACCCGACCCTGTCGGCAGGAGTTGTCAACTTTCCGATTGCCGGGCCGGAAGCCTATAATCTGAACACAATCGAGATGAACATGCTGCAGCTTGGCGTGGAACAGACCTTTCCCAATCTGGCCAAGCGGCACGCCCAGGCAAATGTCGCGGCATCGGAAGTCCGCATTGCGCAGGCACAGCTGACCCATGCCAGCCACGATATCGGCATCGGCACCGGGCTGGCGTGGATTGCGCTCGCCTATGCACAGCAGCGGCTGGAACTGGCCAGCGCCGCGCAGGACGAATTGCGCAAGCTGGTGCCGGTGGCCCGCAGCGCAGTGTCGGCAGGATCGGCGCGCCCGGCACAGAGCCTGCAAATCCGGCGCGCCTTGCTCGATATCGATGACGCGCGGACGCGGATCGATGCCGATCTGGAAACGGCGCAGGCGCGATTGACCCGCTATGTCCCCTGGGCAAACCCCGTCGCGAAAGGCGCAGTGCCATCGGCCGATCTCGATCCATTCCAGCTGCGCATGACGCTGGAGCGCAATCCGGCAATCCTGCTGGCAGACGCGGAGGAAAACCGGGAGCGAGCAGCCATTGACCGGGCGCGGGCAGACAAGCGGCCCGATTTCGGGGTGAATGCCAGCTTTGGCCGCCGTAATCCCGATTTCGGAAATGTCGTGTCGGTCATGGGTTCGGTCACGCTGCCGCTGTTTCAGGGCCGCCGGCAGCAACCCCGGATTGCCGCGGCCGAGGCGCAGGCAGCGGCTGCGCAGGCCGAACGAACGGACAGGCTGCGCGCCCTGCAGGCGGAGTTTGAAATTGATCTGGCCGCCTGGCGCAGCGCATTGCGCCAATGGCAGCGCGCGCGCGAGGAATTGTTGCCGCTGGCGCGTGACCGGGCGGCGCTGGAAACCGCCAGTTTTGCCGCAGGCCGGGCGGATCTGATCGATGTGATCGGGGCCAGAACCGCCCTTGCCCTGCTCGAACTCGAGATTCTCGAGCGGGAAGAAGCGGCAGTCCGGGCCGCAGCCAAATTACGCCTCACCTATCAGGGACACGAATTATGAACGCGGTATCAAGCCGATTGAGCCCGCGCCAGCGGACCCTTGCGGGGGCTGCCGCGATTGCCCTGGCGGGGATTGCGGCGGGTTATGGCCTGTCCCTCCTCGGCGGCGGGGATGACACTGCGCAAGGCGATTCCCCGGCCGGGTGCGAAAACGTGCTGTATTGGTATGATCCGATGGTGCCGGGCCAGCGGTTCGACCGGCCCGGCAAATCGCCGTTCATGGATATGCAACTGGTGCCCAAATGTGCGGGCGGCGGGGCGGAGCAGACGGGGGTCCGCATCGATCCGGCACTGGTGCAGAATCTCGGCATTCGAACGGCAGAGGCTGCAATCGGTGTGCTCGATACGGAAATGACCGTGACCGGTACGATTGCCTATAATGCGCGCGACGTATCGATCGTCCAGCCACGATCAGGGGGCTTTGTGCAGCGGACATACGGGCTTGCGCCAGACGATATGGTAGCGCGCGGCGCGCCGATTGCCGATCTGCTGATCCCCGAATGGGGCGGCGCGCAGCGCGAATATCTGGCGGTGGCGGCCACCGGAGACGAGGCTTTGACCCGCGCGGCGCGTGACCGGTTGCGGCTGTTGGGGATGCCGGAGGGCACGATTTCCGCGGTGGCCCGCAACGGCAGCCCAAGATCGGTCATCACCATCACCGCGCCTACAGCTGGCGCGGTCACCCTGCTGGGGGTGCGGCCAGGCATGAGCGTGGTCAGCGGCCAGACACTGGCGGAGATTACCGGCCTCAATCCGATCTGGCTGGAGGCAGCCGTACCCGAAATCCAGGCGGGAGATGCCAGGATCGGGCAGACCGTGCGCGCTGAACTGACCGCCTATCCCGGCGAATTGTTCACCGGCCGGATCACGGCCATCCTGCCCAGTGCCCGCGGCGACAGCCGGACGTTGACCGTGCGGGCGGAACTGCGAAATCCGAACCTCAAGCTGCGACCGGGGATGTTCGCGAAGGTGTCGATTGCCCCCGAACGGCGCGAAGCGGTGCTGATCCCGTCAGAGGCGGTCATCCGCACCGGGAA
>JAGXGU010000058.1 GCA_024636575.1 Altererythrobacter sp. | reverse complement strand
GCTGACTGATGTCACATCCTGATCGCACAGTACCTGCGTGCCGCCCTTCGCGCATTGTTCCAGCAGCATCGCCACGATCTGTTTCGAAGACCCGTCGCAGAACAATTGGCCGAGCGTCTTTTCATGCCACGCGATGCCGTATGCATCGACCAGAGCGATATAATCCTGCGGCGTGTATCGGCTAAGCGCGGATTTGGCGAAATGCGGATTGGCCGAAAGATAGCGGTCGGGCGCAGTATCCAGATTGGTGAAATTGCACCGCCCGCCCCCGGAAATCAGGATTTTCCTGCCCGGCTGGTCGGCTTTTTCCAGCACCACCACGCGCCGCCCGCGCTGGCCAGCGCTTGCCGCGCACATCAACCCGGCCGCACCGCCGCCAAGGATGATCGCGTCATATACGGTGGTCATGGCCGCTGGGCCCCGATCCCGCCTAAGTGTCGAGATTGGCGACGTTGAGCGCGTTGTCCTGGATGAATTCGCGGCGCGGTTCGACCACGTCACCCATCAGACGGGTGAAGATTTCATCCGTAACATCGGCATCCTCGACCTTGACCTGCAGCAGGGCACGGTTGTCCGGGTCCAGAGTGGTTTCCCACAATTGGTCTGCGTTCATTTCGCCCAACCCCTTGTAGCGGGCGATGGCGAGACCCTTGCGGCCCGCAGCCAGAACCGCATCCAGCAATTGCGTCGGGCGGGTGATCGATTCGTCGTCGGAAATAACCGGCGCATCATCGGCGCCGTCGTCCTCCGCGCTGCCTTCCGTTTCGGTTTCCTGCATGTCGGCTGCCGAGCTTTTCACCAGGCGCGAGGGGTTTTCGTAAACATCGGCCTGTTCGGACGCGAGCTTGTGCATCTTGCGCGCTTCGGCGCTGATCAGGAATGCCGCGTCCACTTCGTGCACGTCGGTCACGCCGCGCCACAGCCGGTCGAAGCGGACACCGCCATCGTCCTTGAGCGAGGCCGACCACTTGGCCTCCTGATCGCCCAGTTGCAGGCGGCGCGCGGCATTGGTGAGCGCCGCCTGACGGCCAGCCTTGTCGAGATCGGGGTTGAGAACGCCGGCCAGCGCCATTGCCTCGATCAGGGCGGGATCATATTTGCGCGGCACAAAGGCCATCAGATTGCGAATGCGCAGGGCGTGATCGACCAGGCCGGACAATTCCGCCCCTCCGCGCGCACCGCCGGAGCTTTCCAGCACCCGGCCCTGCAGGCCCCCTTCCACCAGATAGCGGTCGAGCGCGGCCTGATCCTTCAGATAGACTTCGCTGCGGCCCTTGTTGACCTTGAACAGCGGCGGCTGGGCAATGAACAGATGGCCCGAACGGATGATGTCGGGCATCTGGCGGTGGAAAAATGTCAGCAGCAGGGTGCGGATATGCGCGCCGTCGACATCGGCGTCGGTCATAATCACGATCTTGTGATAGCGCAGTTTTTCGAGATTGAATTCATCGCGGATACCGGTGCCCATCGCCTGGATCAGCGTGCCGACTTCCTTGGACGAGATAATCCGGTCGAACCGGGCGCGTTCGACATTGAGGATCTTGCCCTTCAGCGGCAGGATCGCCTGATAATGCCGGTCACGCCCCTGTTTGGCGCTGCCGCCAGCGGAATCGCCTTCGACCAGGAACAATTCGCTCTTCGCCGGGTCGCGTTCCTGGCAATCGGCCAGCTTGCCGGGCAGGCTGGCAATGTCCATCGCGCCTTTGCGCCGGGTCAGTTCGCGCGCCTTCTTGGCCGCTTCGCGCGCGGCGGCGGCATCGATGATTTTCTGGACGATGGTTTTGGCGTGGGCGGGATTTTCTTCCAGCCAGTCGCTCATCTTGTCCGCCATCAGGCTTTCCAGCGGCTGGCGCACCTCGGAGGATACCAGCTTGTCCTTGGTCTGCGAGCTGAATTTCGGATCGGGCAATTTGACCGAGACGATCGCCGTCAGCCCTTCGCGCATATCCTCGCCGGTCAGCGAGACTTTTTCCTTTTTCATCAGCCCGGTGCGTTCGGCGTAATTGTTGAGCGTACGGGTCAGGGCGGCGCGGAATGCGGCCAGATGCGTGCCGCCGTCGCGCTGCGGGATGTTGTTGGTGAAACACAGCACGTTTTCATAATAGCTGTCGTTCCATTCCAGCGCGACTTCGATCCCGATTGCGTCCCGTTCCGCCGAAATCGCGATCGGTTCGGGGATCAGCGCAACCTTGTTGCGGTCGAGATATTTGACGAAGGCGCCAATGCCGCCTTCGTAATAGAGATCATGTTCGACCACTTCTTCGTGCCGCTTGTCGCGCAATTTGATGTGGACGCCGGAATTGAGGAAGGCGAGTTCGCGGTAGCGATGCTCCAGCTTTTCGAAATCGAAATCGAGCACATTCTTGAAGGTATCGGTGCTGGCCATGAAGGTCACGCGGGTGCCCTTGCGCTTGCCGCCATCTTCGGCCGGAGGGGCATCGCCCTTGACCACCAGCGGGCCGACACTGTCGCCATGTTCAAAGCGCATCCAGTGTTCCTTCCCGTCACGCCAGATGGTCAGTTCCAGCCATTCGGACAGGGCATTCACCACCGACACGCCCACGCCGTGGAGGCCGCCGGACACCTTGTAAGCGTTTTCGTCCGAAGTGTTCTCGAACTTGCCGCCCGCGTGCAGCTGGGTCATGATGACCTCTGCTGCCGACATGCCTTCTTCCTTGTGCATGTCCACCGGAATGCCGCGGCCATTATCTTCCACCGAAACCGAACCATCGGGATTGAGTTCGATCAGCACCAGATCGCAGTGACCGGCCAGCGCTTCGTCGATCGCGTTGTCCGAAACTTCGAACACCATGTGGTGCAGGCCGCTGCCATCGTCGGTGTCGCCGATATACATCCCCGGCCGCTTGCGCACCGCATCCAGACCCTTGAGGACCTTGATCGAATCGGCTTCATACAGATTCTGGTTGGGGATGGCCCTGGTTGGCGCCGTGCCAGAGGATTCGGGCGTGGATTCGGGCGTGGATTCGGGTGCCGGTACGGAATTCTGGACGGGCTGGTTTTCGGGTGTTTCACTCATGGCCATTATATAGGGCGTCGCGGCCCCTTACCCAAGTGAATTGGCGGTTTCAGGCACTGTTTTCCACCGTTCGCGAAACGCAGCGCCGCCGGATGGGCGGTCAGGCGCAAATTCTATCGGGAAAAGCGAGGCGCGGCCACTCCGGGAGAGGGGGGAGGTGGAAGTGGCCGCGCCCCTCAGACTTCGCTCAGGATCAGGCGCCGGATCGTTAAACGATCGGTACGCCGATCATCACACCGCTTATCGAAGCGGCTGCGAGGAAGGCCAGGACATGGGATGCGAATTTATGCATCGGGATGCTCCTGTCTTGTCATTGCCGGGCCGCCAGATGGGGGTGGGGGACTGCTGCCGACCGGCTATAGTGTTGAAATAATATTACGGACGACTTTTTACAAATGAGAAAAATGTGACATGTGTTCAGTTTTTTGCAACTATTTGTCCGGGCCGGCCTGCTTGGGCGGGGCAAGACAGCGCACCAGAACTGTTGATGCCCGCCCCGTATAGCGATGCCCCCGCTTGCCAGCCCCCGCACCGCATTCTAACCCCGCCGGATGACCTCTGCCCCAGCTGATTCTGCACCCGATTGCATCCTTATCGTCGATTTCGGCAGTCAGGTAACGCAATTGATCGCCCGCCGCGTGCGCGAAGCGGGGGTCTATTCGGAAATCGCCCCCTTCAACACGGCGGAGGAGGCGTTTCACCGGCTCAAACCGAAAGGGATCATCCTGTCCGGTTCGCCCGCTGGTGTGCCCGACGAAGGCAGCCCGCGCGCGCCGCAGATGCTGTTTGATGCGGGCGTCCCGATCCTGGGCATCTGTTACGGCCAGCAGGTGATGACCCACCAGCTTGGCGGCGAAGTGCGGCCGGGGCATGAAACGGGTGAAGGCGGCGAGTTCGGCCGTGCCTTCCTGACCGTGACCAAGCCTTGCGCCCTGTTCGACGGTTTGTGGGCCGAGGGCGAGCGGCACCAGGTGTGGATGAGCCACGGCGACAAGGTGACCAAATTTGCCCCGGGTTTCGAAATCGTCGCCACCAGCGATGGCGCGCCCTTCGCGGTGATCGCGGATGAAAGCCGCAGATTCTACGGCACCCAGTTCCACCCCGAAGTGGTCCACACGCCCGATGGCGGAAAACTGCTCGCCAATTTCGTGCGCCATGTCTGCGGGCTGGCTGGGGATTGGACCATGGCCGAATTCCGCAAGACCAAGATCGAGGAAATCCGCGCGCAGGTGGGAAATGGGAAGGTCATTTGCGGCCTGTCCGGCGGGGTCGACAGTGCGGTTGCCGCGGTGCTGATCCACGAGGCGATTGGCGAGCAGCTCACCTGCGTCTTCGTCGATCACGGACTGATGCGGCTGAACGAGGCGGAGCAGGTCGTGACCCTGTTCCGCGACCATTACAACATCCCGCTTGTCGCTGTTGACGCGGAGGACATGTTCCTAACCGGCCTGGCCGGGCTGACCGATCCGGAGAAGAAGCGCAAATTCATCGGCGGCGCCTTCATCGATCTGTTCGAGAAGGAAGCCAAAGCCATCGGCGGCGCGGATTTCCTGGCGCAGGGCACGCTCTATCCCGATGTGATCGAAAGCGTGTCCTTCACCGGCGGCCCCAGCGTGACGATCAAGAGCCACCACAATGTCGGCGGATTGCCCGAACGCATGAATATGCAATTGGTCGAACCGTTACGCGAATTGTTCAAGGACGAGGTGCGCGAATTGGGCCGCGAACTGGGCCTGCCGGAGATTTTCGTCGGCCGCCATCCGTTCCCCGGCCCCGGCCTCGCGATCCGTATCCCCGGCGAAGTGACCAGGGAACGCTGCGACATTTTGCGGAAAGCGGACGCGATCTATCTCGAGGAAATCCGCAATGCCGGACTGTATGACGCGATCTGGCAGGCCTTCGCCGTGCTGCTGCCGGTGAAGACCGTTGGCGTGATGGGCGATGCGCGCACCTATGACAGCGTCTGCGGCTTGCGCGCGGTGACCAGCACCGACGGGATGACAGCCGATGTCTATCTCTTCGACGCCAGCTTCCTGACCGGCTGCGCCACGCGGATCGTGAACGAGGTGAAAGGCGTAAACCGTGTGGTCTATGATTACACCAGCAAGCCGCCCGGCACGATCGAGTGGGAATGAGATCCTGAGAAGCGGGACCTGGCGGCAGGAACAATTGCCCCGTTTCAATCGTATCTTTTCCAGGGCGGAATGACGCCAATAGTCTGGAGAGGACTCGAAATGAAAGTTCGTGCCATATTAATTACCGGCTGTATGGCCGGGACGATTGCACTGGGCGGCTGTGCGACCCTTGAAGAAACTCTGGCCGAGGAAACGTCCGATACCTATTACGCCACCTTGACCGGCGGCCAGGAAGTCGGCGGCGGCGATGCGGACGGTACCGGCAAAGCGGAGATTTCGATCAGCGATGAATTCGGCCAGGTTTGCTGGGATCTCAATGAAGTCCAGGGAATCGGGCCGATTACCGCTGCGCATATCCACGCTGGCGCCAGCGTGGATATGCGCAGCGGTAATCGGCCCGATTCCCTGGACTTCATTGAGATCCCAGCAAACCTGGC